>JACOST010000005.1 GCA_016178705.1 Deltaproteobacteria bacterium
CCCGGCCCCGTCCACGTCGCCACGCCCGCGTTGTTCAACGTGCGCGTATCGAACAAGGTGATCGTCGAGGTCGTGCTCAGCACCAACCCGCCGTTGGCGTTCACACTTCCCGTCCCGCGGATCAATCCCGCCTGCCACGTCATCACGCCGGTCACCGTCAAGTCGTCGTCCCCGGTCAGCGTCCCCGCGGTCTGCATGTACGTCGTCACCATCTTCGCTGTGCCCGTGTTCAGCGTCAGACTGCCGCCCTGGACCTTCAGCGTATTCGACAGCATCGCGTTGGCGCCCGCCGCGAACGTGACCGCGGCGTTGGTCACCAGCGTCTGCGCCCCCACGTTGTACGTGCTGCCGGACGTGAACGTGATGGTGCCCCCGGTGAACCCGATGGTGTCGGGACTCGTCAGCGAGCCGCTCACCATGTGATCGCCACCCGTGAACGCCAACCCCGCCCCCGCCATCACCGTGGTCGTCCCCTGATGGAGCCCGTCGCCTGCGAGTTGCAGCGTGCCACTGAGCACCTTCAACATGCCGCTGTCGGTGAAGAACGACGAGAGCACCGTGATCCCGTCGCCACTACCGAGCTCCTTGGTCACCATTCCGTGGTTGTTGAACGTCCCGGCCCCCATGTCGGCGGCCGTCTTGATTTGGAAGGTCGCCCCCATCACGTTGTTGAAGATCGCGTTGCCACCGATCGAGAAGGCCCCCGGCCCTGACCACGTCGCCACCCCGGCGTTGTTCAATGTGCGCGTATCGAACAAGGTGATCGTCGAGGTCGTGCTCAGCAGCAACCCGCCGTTGGCGTTGACGTTGCCCGTCCCGCGGATCAGTCCCGCCTGCCACGTCATCACGCCCGTCACCGTCAGATCGTCCGCGCCCGTGAGCGTCCCCGCGGTCTGCATGTACGTCGTCACTGTCTTCGCCATGCCCGTGTTCAGCGTCAGACTGCCGCCCTCGATCTTCAACGTGTTCGACAGCGTCGCGTTGGCGCCCGCCGCAAACGTCACCGCAGCGTTGGTCACCAGGGTCTGCGTACCGACGCTGTACGTGCTGCCGGACGTAAACGTGATGGTGCCCCCGGTGAACCCGATAGTGTCGGGACTCGTCAGCGATCCGCTCACCGTGTGGTCGCCACCCGTGAATGCCAACCCCGCCCCCGCCATCACCGTGGTCGTCCCCTGATGGAGCCCGTCGCCGGCGAGTTGCAGCGTGCCGCTGAGCACCTTCAACATGCCGCTGTCGGTGAAGAACGACGAGAGCACCGTGATCCCATCGCCGCTGCCGAGCTCCTTGGTCACCATCCCGTGGTTGTTGAACGTCCCCGCCCCCATGTCGGCCGCCGTCTTGATCTGAAAGGTTGCGCCCATCAGATTGTTGAAAATCGCGTTGCCCCCGAGCGAGAAGGTTCCCGGCCCCGTCCACGTCGCCACCCCGGCGTTGTTCAACGTGCGCGTATCGAACAACGTGATCGTCGTCGTCGTGCTCAGCACCAACCCCCCGTTCGCGTTCACGCTCCCCGTCCCCCGGATCAACCCCGCCTGCCACGTCATCACGCCGCTCACCGTCAGGTTTGCGCTCCCGGTAAATGTTCCTCCGGTTTGCGTGTACGTGGCAACGGTCGCGTTGGCGCCACTGAGGTCGAGCGTACCACTAGCCAGGATGACGTCGTCGCCGATTGCCGGAGCACCGGCAGGATTCCAGTTGCCACCGTTGAACCAATCCGCGGACATCGCGCCGGTGAACGTTTTGCTCACCGCGTGGGCTGGAGGAGGAGCCACCAGTGCAACCACGGCGAGCAGACACGTCATCGCGAACAGGTTCAGCCGCATACGAGTCGACCACATGGGACCCTCCTTACCGACCGCCGCGTTTCGCAACGCGTAACCGCGCGCCGCTCACGACGGGGAGAAGATGACACCGACGCGCGGGGCATACACCCAGCGGAGTCGCCGGGTCAACAATCTTTCGGTGAAAATCGAGAGGCAGCATCGCCAACGGATTTGTCGCGCTGGCTGTTTCGCTCACGCGACAGGCGCGCTATAGTTCGAGGCGTTATTTTTTTCGGAGGCCGTTTATCATGATCGATCCCGACAACTCACAACCGGCGAAGCCCGGCAGCGCGGCGGGTGAAGAAGACTTCGCCGCGATGCTCGCCGCCAGTGAAACGCAGCAGACCCGACGCAAGAAGATCGTCGCCGGAGATGTCGTGCGTGGCCACGTGATCGCCCTCTCGGCCAGCAGTGCGTTCGTCGAAATCGGAGGCAAGGGCGAGGCCGTCATCAATCTCGATGAGTTTCGCGATTCCCAGAGCGGCGAAGTGCAGCTCGCCGTCGGTGATCAAGTCGAAGCGACCGTCACCGACGATGGTGGCCAGTCCGGCCAGATCACGCTCAAACGCACCGTTGGTCGCGGCGGTCATGTGTCGGGCGAACTTGATCAGGCACTCGCCGGCGGAATTCCGGTCGAAGGCATCGTAACCGGGGAGAACAAGGGCGGCTTCGATGTCCAGATCGGGACCGTGCGCGCCTTCTGCCCGGGATCACAGATCGATCGCCGTCGCGGCCAGGCGGCGCAGTACATCGGCCAGCGGCTGCGCTTCCGCATCATCAAGATCGAATTCGGTGGACGCAACGTCGTGGTGTCGCGTCGCGCGCTGCTCGACGACGAGGCGGCCGCGCAGGCGATTACGACCTGGGAGCGCCTCAAGGTCGACGCGGTCGTCCAAGGCACCGTGACTTCCGTGCGCGACTTCGGCGCGTTCGTCGATCTCGGCGGTGTCGAAGGCTTGGTGCACATCAGCGAACTCGGCCACGGGCGCGCGCGCCATCCGTCCGACGTGCTCACCGTCGGCCAAGCCGTCGAGGTCAAGGTCCTCAAGGTCGAACCGGGTGATGGCGGCACGCGACCGAAGATCGGCCTCTCGCTGCGCGCGCTGGCGGCTGATCCGTGGGGCGCGGCGCGTGAGCAGTTTGCTGTCGGAGCCACGGTGCGCGGGACGGTGCGTCGCCTGGAGAATTTTGGGGCGTTCGTCGAAGTCGCACCCGGCCTCGATGGGCTGGTGCACGTTTCGAAGATGGCCCTCGATCGCCGCATCGCTCACCCACGACAGGTGGTCAACATCGGCGACGAAATCGACGTGACCATCATGGCGGTCGATCCCGAGAAGCGCCGCCTCAGTCTGTCGATGGTCGAACACGCGCGCAAGGAGCAGGACGCCGGCAAGGTCGAAGCGCGTCAGGAGGAACAAGCCGCGGTCGCGCAAGCCAATGAGCGCAAGACCCTCGGCACGTTCGCCGATCTGCTCGCGGTTTCGAAGAAGGGATAGACCTGCGCGCGCACGCAGCGCGCTTCGAACTATTTCTTTTCCTTCGGCTCGTCTTGCGGATCGAAATTCAAGCTCACCGAGTTCAGACAGTAGCGCTGGCCGGTCGGCGCCGGACCATCGTCGAACACGTGACCCAGGTGAGACTCGCAATTAGCGCAATGAACCTCGATACGCCGCATGAAGAAGCTGCGATCGCTCTCGATGCCGACGTTGCCGGGATCGAGCGGCGCAGAAAAACTCGGCCAGCCCGTGCCGGACTCGAATTTAGTTTCCGAACTGAACAGCGGCGCATCGCACGCCACGCAGCGGTAGACCCCACGTGCGTGATGGTCCCAGTACTGGCCGCTGAAGGCACGCTCTGTCCCCTTCTTGCGACAGACCGCGTACTGCTCGGGGGTGAGCTGCTGGCGCCACTCGTCTTCTGATTTGCTCACTTTGGCTCCCATCAGTCGTTCGCTCCGTCAGACTTCAAAGCGCCACGCCGGACCATCACGCACGATGCGGCCAGCGGTCGGCGTGGCGAAGTGCGTGCCGAATACCAACACGGGGCCGTCGGCATAGCGGGTCAGAAACGCGCGCCGCGTCGTGCGCGCGGCGTCGGCATCGACATCGAAGCTGCTCGGCCATTGCGGTTCCGCGCACTGCACGGGATGATGCATCAAGTCGCCGGTAATCACCGCTTCCGCAGCGCGTGAGCTGATCCGCACGCTGACGTGCCCGGGGGTGTGCCCCGGTGTCGGTTCGAGCCACACCTCGTCGGTGAGACGATGATCCGACGCCACCAGGTCGGCGAGGCCGGCATCGAAAATCGGCCGCACCGAGTCGCCGATCACGTCGCCATCGGCATTGTCCGTGACCTGCCTCCAGTGCTCCCACTCAGCGCGTGCGAAGAGGTAACGTGCCCGCGAAAACGTCGGCAGCCAGCGACCGTCGACCAGCATCGTGTTCCACCCGACGTGATCGATGTGGAGATGAGTGCAAAGCACCGTGTCGATCGATTCGCGCGGAAAGCCGGCCGCCGCCATGTCTTGCAGAAACGGCCCCTGGAGATTGGTCCAATGCGGATTGGTGCGCTGCTTGTCGTTGCCGATGCAGGTGTCGACGACGATGCGTCGGCCGCACGACTCGATCACCAACGCGTGCACCGATGCGATCAGGCGGCCCGTCTCGTCGATGAAGCGCGGCCGCAACCAGCTCGCGTGCCGCAGCACACGTTCGGGTGTCGCATCCGGCAGGAGGAACGTCCCCGGCATCGGCACTTCGCTTTCAATCACGCGGGTGATCGTCACATCACCGATCGTCCATCGATGCATGGGTCGGATACTTAGCACGCAGCGCGGCTGAGGCGATAGCACGCCGGCCACGAACGTGACTGGCTCACGATGCCGCGGCGCGCGGGTGCCCGTGACCGTCGAAGCGGTCTTGGTACCACTCGGCACGCGCATCGATCGTCTCGAGCGTCACCTGATGCGCGTACTCCATCACGTGACGGCGGCGTTGAAAGCTCATCGGGCTGCGCAAGAGCATCAGCGAATCGGTGCAGCTCGGTTCGAACACCACGATCTCGACATCAGGGTGCGCGCGACGACACAGCACCAGCGCGGCCTCGAATCGTTCGCGACTGCTGATGCGGCTGGACTGCTCGCCGATGCAGCTCACTCCCATCTCTGAAACACTTGTGACCGCTTTCGGCGATGGCTCCGACGAGCCCGGCTGTTCAGGATCGTTGTCAAACGGCACCAGCGGATTCACCACCACGACCAACTCGGCGCCATGCTCGATGGCTACGTCGATCGGCGTGTTGCCGGCCGTCGCACCATCGATGTAGTGGCGGCCGTTGATCTCATAAGGTCGGAAGAACGCGGGGACGGCGCACGACGCCGGCACCGCATCGCTGATCGCCACATGGCGCCACCCCTCGCTCCCGAACACCACGCGGCGACCGCGATCGAGGTCGATGGCCGGAACGTAGAACTCGCGGGCGAGGCGGACGAAGTCGTCGGCGATGCCTTCGCAGCGGAAAATCTCCGCCAAGTAGTCGCGCAACGGGGTCAGGGAGAAGAGGCCCGACGGGAGCTGCTCCTGCAAACGATAGAGAAACTCGGAGAACGACAAGTCGCGCCAGCTCGGCCCCGGCGTGTAGGAGGTCGTGACAACGTCGCGGATCGCCCCCCAGCAGGCGCCGAGGAAACTCCAGCCGTCAAACCGATAGATGTCGCCGCGCTTGAAGTTGAGGAGACACTGCTGCTCCTCGGCAATCGCCGCATACAGCTTGCCGGCCGGAACCTGGCTCGCCACCATTGCGGCGATGATCGCGCCGGCGCTAACGCCGATGTAGATGTCGAAGAACGTGTTCGCGAACTGGCTGCCAAGGCGTTGATCCAGTGCCGCGAGACAACCGATCTCATACGCCGCCGCCGTGATCCCACCACCGCTGAGCACCAAGGCGGTTTTGCGCTTCTTGCGCCGGAGCGAACGGAGGGTCATTCGTTGCGATCACCATCACCTGCGAATTCTCACTGCAGGTTGCATGCCTTCACTCCAGAGGCATCGGAGCACGAGCAGCGCGCTTCCCGGATCCGCCACGGCACCCGATCGAGCGCGCAAAACGGCGAGGGCGTGACGCAAACGCCACAACCCGTCGGCCAACTTCACACGGGGGACATTCGGCCAGGCCGCGGCGGCCGTGGTAGGTCACCCGCCATGCGAATTGCTTGGCGAGTCGAGGTGCATTGAGTGCGGGCGCAACCTTAACAGCGAAGGGACTCAACCCGCGGCATCCGCTAGCGGCACCGCCTGGGCGGGCGCGCCGGATGCATCGGACGCGGTCACGAACGCAAAGACACCGGCAGCGGTCAGCGCGAGGCCGAGCCATTGTTGCAGTGTCGGCACTTCACCGAGCAGCGCGAAGCTCGCAACCAACGACAGCAACGGAATCGACGGCACCACGATCGATGTCGCTCGCGCGAGATCGAGCCGCGTGATGGCTTGATACCAGAGCAGCGTGCCTCCGTAACTCAACACGACGCCTTGCAACGCCAACCACGGCAGTTGCGACAACAGGATCGAAGCGACGGGTAGTGCGGACAATCCGCCGGTCACCAGCCACGCGAGTGCGAGGATCACGCCCCCGTGGATGTAGCGCGCACCGGTCAAGATGGATGGCGGCACGCCGATCAGCCCGCGCAGCACGATCAGGTGCGAGGTCTGCCAGCACAGTGGCGTCGCGAGCAAGATCCACACGCCACTCGATCCGGAAAGCCCGTGTACACCAACCGCGAGCGCAATGCCTGTGAGCAATACGGCGGTGGCGACCACGCGACGCGGTGTCGGCCGATGACCGAGCGCGAACCAGGCCAACAGCAGCGCGTACGCCGGCTCGATTTGCAGACACAGCACCGCGTCGATCGCGCTGGCTCGACTCGCCCCGAGGAAGAAAAGGAAGTGCGCGCCCGCGGTACCCAGCGCGCCAATCGCGACCAATCGCAACCCCACCGTTGGCCGCACCAGCCCACGCAACTCGCCGCGCAGTGCCAACACGATCGCCGCACACACACCGCCGAAGACGCTCGTCACGGCAGCGACGAACAACGGGGCCGCGTGGCCGGTGGTGAGCTTCGCCACCGCCGGCACAAACGCCCCGTTGAGCGCGCACAGGGCGGCGAACAGCAGCCCCAAGCGTTCTTCCTTTCGATTCACGCGAACGCTCTTCTCACGCCGGCTGTGATCATGGTCGCGAGGGTCTACCGGCTCCGCCGTACCGTCGCAAGGTGCGCCCGCCAAATGTAGCGGCTCCCCGTAGCCGCAGGCTTCAGCCTGCGTCCGCAATCCAACCTCGATGCCCCCACCTGCTGCCCCCGCTTCCCACAACGCTGCGCGGCGCGCATGATGGCGCGCGACGGGAGACAAACATGAGCGGTATCAAGATCGGCATCGGCTTTGGGCTCTCGCGCTTCGGCATGCCGAGCCCCGAGACGATCTGCGCGTATGCCGAACGCGCCGAGGATCTCGGCATCGACTCGATCTGGCTCTCCGACCGCATCGTGTCGCGCCAACCGCAGCTCGACATCGCCTGCGTGATGGCGTTGTTCGCCGCCCGCACCAAGCGCATCAAGATGGGACCCGCGGTGCTGACCTTGCCCGCCCGCGATCCAGTGCAGGTCGCGCGCACCTACGCCACGCTCGACTATCTCAGCGGTGGGTGTCGCCGCATCATCATGGCGGTCGGATTGGGCAGCGATCCGCGCGACTGCATCGCCTGCGGCATCAAGCCCGAGGAGCGCGTCGCACGCCTCGAAGAAGGCGTCGAGGTGCTGCGCAAGTTGTGGAGCGCGCCGAACGTCACCCACCACGGAACCTTCTATCACTTCGACGACGTGACCATTGAGCCACGCCCTGCCCACGGCGCGCTCGACATCTGGATCGGCGGCCGCAGTAACCCAGCGCTGCGGCGCACGGCAAAGTACGGCGACGGCTGGTTCCCGTCGTTCATCTCGCCGACGGAATTCACCGAGGGCATGACCAAACTAACCGCGTACGGCGCCGCGCTGGGGCGCACCATCGATCCGGGCGAAGCCGGCGTCGTACTGCTCACCTACGTCAACCGTGACCGCGACCGCACTCGCCAAGTGGCCGAACTGGTCGCGCAGAATTTTCGCGCACCCGCCGACGCGATGGCCGCGCGCAGCGCAATCGGCACGCCGGAGGAGTGTGCCGACGTCATTCGCACCTATGTCGCCGCCGGCTGCACGAAGTTCGTCCTGTTCCCCATTGTTCCGCCCGATGAGTTGGTCGGCCAGATCGAACTCTACGGCCGCGACATCGTGCCGCGGTTCCAGTGATGCAACTCGACAGCGCTCACATCGGCGTCGACGATCTCGATCGCGCCGCAGCGCACTACGCGCTACTACTCGGCAGTGCACCGGTGACGACCGCCGGCGGCACGCGACGTTTCCAACTCGAACGCGGTGCGGTCGAACTGGAAGTCGGCGCACCCGGCGTTCACGCGATTCGTTTCGTGCCGGCCGCGATGAGCACGCCGACGTGGCCGGTCGATGTCGACGCGTTCAACGGCCTCGATGTCCGCATTGGAGCGATGACCAGTCCCTCGATCACCACGGTCTCGGCCAACGCCGTGCACGCGATCGATCACGTCGTCATCAACACACCGGACCTCGACCGCGCGATCGCCCTGTGGCGCGATCGTCTCGGCGTGCGGCTCGCGCTCGATCGCGAGTTCCCCTCGCGCGCGCTGCGCATCTGCTTCTTCCGCAGTGCCGACATCACACTCGAGTTTGTCAGCAGCTTGCCGCCGCCGCCCGATCGTTCCGGCCCCGACCGTTTCTTCGGTATCGCGTATCAAGTGGCGGATCTCGCCGGATGCCGCGATCGGCTGCTGCAAGCGGGCATCGACGTCAGCCACGTCCGCCCGGGCCAGAAGTCAGGCACCGAGGTCGCCACCGTGCGCAGCCACACATCGGGCGTGCCGACGCTGCTGATCGCGCCGGTCAGCAGCCGTAGCGTCTGATACGCTGCAAAGAATGCTCAGTGCTGGGTGCGGACGCATCCGTAGAGAGAAGCATTGAGGGCGAGAATCAGTTCATCGATCGTCACGTGCCGATTGCCATCGCTGTCCGCCCGTGGACACCCCGCATACGTCGTCTCATCGAGCGCGATATGGACGCCCTTCACCAACTCGTCGACGGTCACGGCACCGTTGTCATCGCAGTCGCCGAAGCACAGGCCAGGGGTCGGCGTCGGGGCACGCGTAGGAGTTGGGCTTGGGGTTGGTGTGGCTGTCGCGATCAATGGCCCCGGGTCGGACGGTAGCGTGAGAACGTAAAGTTGCGGACTTCGAAAGAAGTAGGGTGGACTGCCAACGATATTAGTATAGGCAACAAAGGCGAGGTGCTCGCCCGTCGCGTCAAATTTCAGCCCTTGCGCATCGCGGGGTACGCCCAGGAGCTGGTGTACGCCGGTCGGAGTGATCATCTGCCCCACGCCGTACGGGCCGACAGAAAGCATCAGCGCGATGCGCGATGCGTCGGCATTCAGAGTGTAGCTGCCGATGAACACCCTTGGATCGGTGTTGTGTGTCAACTGTCGCAAGGGCCCGCCGATTTGCTGAGCATAGAGCTGAGCGCGCGCGTCTTGGTTCGTGCCAACGAGGTCGGCCGACGACTCGAACACCACCCATTTTCCATCACGGCTAAGGCGCCATCCATACGCGTCCGCAGAGGTGAGCTGGATGGTCTTCCCGCTGTGAACGTCGAACAAGTAAAGATGCCCTTCGGCGAACGTTGCACCGTTGTCATTGTCCGGTACATAAACATAGGTTGATCGCTCGAACAGTATCCGCTGACCGTCGGCGCTCAACTGGGGCGAGTAGACAGCGTCATCGTTCGGACCTGCCTTCGTCACCTGCCGCAGCGGTTTGTTCTCGCGCCAGAGGAACATCTCACCATGATGGTCAGGATTGGTACCGACGTAGTCTGCCGTCGATGTGAACACGACTGTGCGACCGTCAGCACTGATGTCCGGGCCGAAGTTGGGCCGTGCGCTTGGGTTCGTGATCGCAATTGGGCCGCCCGGCGTAAACAGCACCATCTCTGCATCACCACCCTTGCCCGGCTCCGTCTGAAAGGTGGTACAGGTTGCCACGACGCGAGTGCCATCTCCGTTTACGCGAACGTGGTCACAAGCGCGACCCGATCTCTGGCCATCGTTCAGTTGCCGACGATTCTCACCGTCGGTTTCCACTGCGATCAGATCGGCCAGGTTAGTGTAAGCGACCACGGTGCCGTCGTCACTGATGTCCAAATCATAGACCTCTGCGACGTCCCCACCCGATGTCAGCAAGCGTGCATTGGGAACGGGCGATGGGGTTGGTGTCGGAGTCTGCACCGGACAGCCGCCGGGTATTGTGCCGATCAGTATCTTTCCCGGTTGTCCTCCAACCGTAGTCGTGGCGACCACCGCGTTCGTAGCCGTATCAATCGCCGCAACAGCGGAATAGCCCGCCAGCGTCACGTAGACCCGACGGCCGTCCGGGGTAATGGCGACGTGCCTTGGATAGCTGCCGTCGCCAAGAAAGATGCTCCCAACAACCACGTTCGTATCGAGGTCGATCACGGAGAGTTCGCCCGTATTCAACTGCGCCACGTAGGCACGCCGCAACTCAGCGCTCACGGCCAGATTGGTCGGCGCGCTGCCATGAGTAAACGGGATGGTCGATGCAATCGACCCCGTCGAGACATCGATCACAGAAACGGAATCCGACAACGAGTTCGCGACGTACACGCGGTCACCGCTCGGAGTGATGGCGATGCCTTCAGGATAGCTGCCGACGGCGATCCGCTGCACGACCGCCCTCGAATTCGTGTCGATGACGGCAACGCCACCAAACAGGCCCTTGGTTACATATGCGAATGCCGAATCTGGAGTAATCGCAACGCGTGTCGGAAAATATTCAACGTCAACAGACGTAGCGATCTTGTTCTGCGCCGTATCAATCACGGCGACTCCTCCCCCATAATCCTGACCCGATGCTGCCTGAAAGGCGACATAGGCAAATCGGCCGTCCGGGCTGACCGCGATGTCCTTGAGCTTGGGATTTCCACTCAATGCAATTTCCCCGACCTTGTCGTACGTGCGCGCGTCGATCACCACGATCGTACTTTCATACAGCTTCGCGGCATAGAGGAATCGACCATCTGGCGTTAGATCTCCAGTCGTGAGCGCGCCTTGCCTAATGTGGGCCGCAATCTGGTCTTCACCAGTATCGATGACCGCTGTGGCGTCCGCACTATTGGTAACGAAGGCGCAGTACTGCGCCGCACACGGGGTTGCCAGCGCGCCGAGGACAAGGCCGCCCACCACCGCCGCGACTCGCTGCCAGATGTGGAGCATCACGTGATCGGTGCAATGCATGCAGGATCGTGATGCACAACTGGACAGTGTACTTTACACGCCACCATCGTGACGTCGCTTGTGGATCAACGTGGCGCCTTTGTCAACGTCGCTGATCGCGCGGATCAGCAGCGGCATTGCGCGGAAGGATTGACGTCGCGCACTCGCGCCGCCACGAACTCCTTCACCCCTTCGCCGCCAGTCAGTCGCAGCCACAGCGGTCCCGCCGCCGGTTCCCATTCGAGCGCGATGCGGAAGAAGGGGCAGCAGCGTCGTTCGAACAACACGAACTCAGCGGCCGCCTGACTGGCGGATGAATCCAGTCGCAGCGCGAAGCCGTCGGCTAGCTCGCGCACTTCGCGTACGCCGCTGCGCACCGCGGTCGCGAGCGCCTCGTAGCAGACTCGTTCATCACCCGTGAAGGCGTTCAGATCGCAGGCGATCGGCAACGACTCGTTGGCCATGGGCGGTTCCTTTCCCCGTTCACGCATGGATTGATGGACGCCGCGCGCGCCACGGCTGCGCCTGTTCGAGCTGCGCCGCGACGCGGATGAGCAGATCCTCGCGCGCATACGCCGCGACCAATTGCACGCCGATCGGCAGGCCCGCGTCGGTCCAGTGCAGCGGCAGCGAGATCGCCGGCTGGCCGGTCATGTTGAACGCGGAGGTGAAGGTGCTGAACGCGCCCGCCCGCATCAAACCGGCGAGCGGATTGTCGGGCGGTGAGGCGAAGCTGCCGAGCGGCGGCGCGGGCTCGGCCGTCGTCGGCGTGAGTAGAAGATCAAGGCCGCTCGCCCACCAACTCGCGATGCGGCGGGATTGCGCTTGCGCCGACTGGACCGCCCGCAGGTAGTCGCGCGCCGACACCTGCCGGCCTAGCTCGGCAAACGCCCAGGTCATCGGCTCCACGCCGTCGCGGCCGATTGTGCGGCCGGTCTTCTCGCTCCACAAATCGAGCGCGCGCGCCGCCGCCGCCGACAACATGGTGCCGAACGCGCGCAGGATCTCCACGTCCATCAACGCGGCGGGCGACGAGTCTTCCACTGTATGGCCGAGCGACGCCAGCAGACGCGCCGCGCCTTCGGCCGCGGCGACGCAGTCGCGGTGCACCAGCACGCCGTTGGGTGCCCGCGTCAGCAGTCCGATGCGCAGACGGCCGGGATCGGCACCAACCTCAGCCGCGAACGCACGAGCGGGCGGCGGCGCGGAGTACGGATCGCCAGGCATCGGCCCGTGCACGGCGTCGAGGATGGCCGCGGTATCGCGCACCGAATGCGTGACCGAGTTCTCGACCGAGCAGCCGCCCCAGCGTTCACCGGCGTCGGGACCGAGCGAGTTGCGTCCACGCGACGGTTTCAGTCCGACCAACCCACAATGGCTCGCAGGAATGCGGATCGAGCCGCCGCCATCGGTCGCATGCGCCACCGCGACCATACCGGCAGCGACCGCCGCCGCGGCGCCGCCGCTCGAACCGCCCGACGAGCGCGACACATCCCACGGATTGCGCGTCCGGCCGTACGATTGCGGCTCGGTGGTCGGCAGCAGCCCCAGCTCGGGCGTGTTGGTCTTGCCGAGAAAGATGAAACCCGCCGCGCGGAACTTTGCCGCCAGGTGCGTGTCGTGCGGTTCCACCCAGCCAATGTCGCGCAAGCAGCGCATGCCGACGTGATACGGATCACCGGCCGAGTGCGCGCCGAGATCCTTCAGCAAGAACGGTACGCCACGAAACGGTCCGGCTGGCAACGCGGCCGACTGGGCCTGCGTGCGCGCTCGATCGAACATCGTCGTGATCACCGCGTTGAGTTTCGGATTGATCCGCTCGATGCGCGCGATGGCTACATCGACCAGTTCGATCGGCTTCACGTCACCGCGCCGAATCAAGTCGGCTTGCGCGGTCGCATCGAGAGTAGCGTGTTCGTCACTCATGGGTGCGGGCTATACACCGCAATCGATAGAGACGGAACACCGGCTGGAAGCCGGTGCCACCACATGATTGGGAAGATCACCGACAACCATCGGTGGCACAGGCATCTTGCCTGTGTCCATCACCTTCGCAGCAATCCTTCCTGCGCGACCGACACCACGCGCGTGCCGTTGCGATCGTACATGGCGCCAAGCAGCAACGCGCGCGCGGCGTGCGCCACCGGGCTCTCGGTAGCGAACAGAATCCAGTCGTCGAAGCGGGGCGGATGATGGAACCAGACGGCGTGATCGAGACTCGCTCCGGTGCGCAACCGCCACGTCAACCCGTGCGGACGCGCGGCGGTGCGCAGCAACGTACGATCGCTGGCGAATATCAGCAGCGCGGTGTGCACTAGCGGATCGTCGGGTACCGGGCCACGCGGACGCAGCCACACGCGCCGGCGCGGCGCCAGCTTCACGTTCGGGTCGGGGCTATCGGGATCGCACACGCGCACTTCGATCGGGCCGTCGGGCCGACGCTTGGTCGGATCGCCGAGCAACGTGGCGCGCACGTCCTCCCAGTCCGGCAGCGTTTCCGGCTCGGGCGCCGCGGGCGGGAGCGAGTCCTGATGGGCGATGCCGTCTTCTGGTTTGGTGAAACTCGCCGACAGATGGAAGATCGCTTCGCCGGCTTGATGCGCGACGACGCTCCGCGTCGCGAACGTGCGGCCGTCGCGAATGCGATCGACGATGAAACGAATCGGTACGTTGTGTTTGCCGGGGCGCAGGAAGTAGCCGTGCAACGAGTGCAACTGCCGATCGGCGACCGTACGTGCGGCCGCCACGGCGGATTGCGCCGCGACCAGCCCGCCGAAAAGCGCGCCTTCGCCACGTCCCGACGAGCCGAGAAACAAGTCGCGATCGAGTTGTTCGACGGCGAGCCGTCGCAGCAAGCGCGTCAGCGGCGTCGGGCGGGATTCGGCCATCACCACGTGTAGCGCACGGTGTAACGCACCGTGGCGCCGCCGTCCTTCTTCAACGGCACTGGAAATTGAATCGTGCGCGCGTCGACCTTCTCGAAGTCTTGGCTCTTCTGCGCGATCGTCCAGTTCGTCCAGCGGTAGAGGTTCTCCTTCACCAGCACAGTGACCGGCTCGTCCTTGTGATTGCGCAGCGTGATCTCGATGGTCTCTTCCATCGAATTGCGCGCGGTGTCGATCTTGAAATCGATCTGCTTGCGCTCGCCCACCACGTCGAACGCGCTGCCGAGCTTGATCAGCACCGGCTCGTCTTTGGGCGTGTGATCGATGGTGTCTTCGCCGATGAACTCGAGCGTCTGATCGGCCGGGTCGAGTTTGCTGACGCGCACGCGGCCCGACGGCAGCGGCATGCCCATGCCGTGGTTCTTCGCGTTTTTGAAGCGGAGGTAGATGTCGACTTTCTTGTTGGACTCGGCGCCGAGATTGCGGTCAGTGACCGGGCTGCCGAAGAAGCCGCGATACCCTTCGCTCAAACCGTAGTACACCAGCACCTTGTCGCACGGCACATCGCGCGCGCTCGGGAATAATTCGAGTTGCTTGGTCGAGTTGTCCGGAAGCGTGGTCGAGCGCCCGAGAGTGTAGAGGTGATACTCGAAGAAGGCCTTCTCTTCGAAGCCGGGTGCGGTTCGTGCGTCCTTGGCGAGAAACATGTCAGCTCGCCCACCGGCGGCCGCGCGCATCGGCGCGCGGTGCACGTCGCCGGCAATCAGCTTGAGCTTGGCATCGGGATAGCTCGCGCCCGATTGATTGATGATGCTGACCCACGCGCCAACGTCGAGCACGCCGCTGTTGGCGTCCTTGCCCTCAGCAAAGACGAGGTTGTAGTCGGCCCACCACGTCATGCCGCCGGTCTGGTAGCTGACGCGAGCGCGATGGGCCCCGGGCTTGTCGGTGTCGATGTCCCACACCAACGTCGGCTTAGTGATCAATCCGCCGGGCAGCTCGGGCAAGCGGACGTTGGAGTAGCCGTTAACGATCTGCACCGCGCCGTTGGCGTCTTTGAGCACCACGCCCCCCGACGTGCTCAGCAGCGTGCCGGTCGCTGTCGTGATCGCGTTGCCGACGGTTTGCTCGACGGTGATCGTGCGATCGAGGTAGCGCTGCAGCAGCTTCTCGGTGCTGACGAGATCGAACTGGTAGTTCTGCTCCAGCACATGCGTGCCGGTGGGATCAGTGAGCGACTCGAACGACACGGTAGTCGGATCGATCTGCGCCGCGACATCGCTGAAGCGGATGCTGCTGTGCCCCTTGTCGAGCGTGAGCGCGCGCTCCTGCTTGACGACGGCATAGCCCGGAATCTGCCCGACGTACGGCGCGCGATACTCGCCGCCTTGCGGCGCGGGCCGATAGAGTTCCGGAGGAATAGCCCCGGGTGCAGCGCTGCTGTAGATCGTCAACGCAGTCGATCCGGCGGGCTCGTCGGCGGCGGCAATCCCAACCACGAGCGCAACCAACGCTAGCGCGTGCGAGACACGAACTTGCATGGCAACTCCTTACACCTTCACCCAGATCGATTTCAGTTTTGTGTACGCGGCGAGCGAATGGGCGGCCATCTCTTTGCCCCAGCCGCTCTGCTTGAGGCCGCCGAACGGGCTGGCGAAGTCGTAGCAGCCGTAGCGGTTGATGAACACCATGCCGGCGTCGAGCTGATTGGCCACTCGATGCGCGCGCGAGAGATCGCGCGACCACACACCGGCGGCGAGCCCGTACGGCGTGTCGTTGGCCATCCGCACCGCTTCGGCTTCTTCGGCGAACGGGATCACCACCAGCACCGGCCCGAAGATCTCATCGCGTGCGATCTGCATCGCGTTGGTGCCGGCGAAGATCGTCGGCCGCACGAAGTAACCGGCGGCATTGCTGCCGCGCACGTCGCGCCCACCCCCGGCAAGCAGTTGCGCGCCTTCGGCCTTGCCGA
This sequence comes from Deltaproteobacteria bacterium, assembly GCA_016178705.1. Lineage (NCBI taxonomy): Bacteria > Pseudomonadati > Myxococcota > Myxococcia > Deltaproteobacteria bacterium. The sequence goes on from JACOST010000005.1 coordinate 16,088, forward strand.
TGGCGATGTAACGCAGGCATTTCTCCATCTGCTCCTGCGTACACTGCGGGCCTTGCTCGCTACGCGTATCGAAGGGATCGCCGCACACCACGCGCTCCGCCATCGCCACCAGGCGCTCGACGAAGCGGTCGTAGATACCGCGCTGGATCAGAAACCGCGTCGGCTCGGAACACTTCTCGCCCTTCTGTGCGAACATCAACTGGAACGATCGCTCGGCCGCGAAGTCGAAATCAGGGACATCATCGAAGACAATGTTGGGCGACTTGCCGCCGAGTTCGAGCGTCACCGTCTTCAAGTTCGAGTCGGCCGCGTTGTGCAGGATGCGGCGGCCAACCGCGGTGCTGCCGGTGAAGGAGATCTTGTCCACCTGCGGATGCGCGCTGAGCTGCTCGCCGACCTCGCCGCCGCCAAGCACGAGATTGATCACACCCGCTGGGACATCGACCTGTTCGTGAACCAACTCGATGAAACGAATCAGCGAGTACGAGGTCGACGGCGACGGCTTGATGATCACGGTGTTGCCCATCGCCAGCGCCGGCGCCAGCTTCCACGCCGCTAACAACAGCGGAAAATTCCACGGCACGATCAGGGCGCACACACCGACCGGCACGCGCGCGGTGTAATTGATGAAGTCGCCGTCGACAGGACAACTCTCGCCGTAAACCTTGTCGGTCCAGCCAGCGTAGTAGTCGAACACATCGCCGGTGTCGGGCATGTCGTCGTCGTACGCCTCGCGGTACAGCTTGCCGTTTTCAAGCGCGATCAACGTGGCCAGTTCGGCGCGATGCGTACGTGCGACCTCGCCGATGGCGCGCAGCACGCGCGCCCGCTCGCGCCGTGCCAGCGCGCCCCACGGACCACTCGCAAACGCTCGCCGCGCCGCCGCCACGCCGGCGTCGACCGCTGAGGCATTCGCGCACTGCAGCGTGCCGAGCAATTCGCCGGTCGTGGGATTGATCGTCGCGACGGAGCCGCCGCCGCCATCACGCCACACGCCGTCAATGAACCCGCGCTTTGGCGTGCGCAACCATTCACGGGCCCAGTCGAGTCGTGCGGGTTCCATTTGGGATTCTCTCCGCCTCTCCGTCCCTGCGCCTCAGCGTTGAATTGTGGATTTTCCGAACGCTGCCAGAGCACGGCAACGTTCCTCGTTCACGCGAATGCCACTCACGCAGCGCTCCGCAAACAACGTCACGCCGTTGGTCAGCATCGCGAACGCATCGAACAGGTTCACCGCGGCAACACCCTCGAACACGTTGAGATGCAACTCGCCGCGTTCGAGCGCGAGCTGCACCGCGCGATCGCAAGCGAGCACTTGGAAGCCGCATTGCAGCATCGTCTCCGGCACGACCGGATTGATTTTCGCCGCGAAGAACGACGAACCCTCCTGCACCGCCGGCAGCCGCAACTCGCCGAAGCCACCGTCGGGGCCCGACGATAGCAGGCGCAGATCCTGGGCGATCTTCATCATGCTGTCCGCGAGCAACGCAAGTTGCGTCGAGACCGAGGCGAGATCGTCGATGTTCTGCGCCGCATCGTAGAGATTCTCACGCGCCGTGAGTTGCTGACCGGTGATGTCGTTCAATGCCGGAAGAACCGCCGCTCGATACGCATCCGGAGCGCCGTCGCCCGAGCCGATCACCGTGCCGCCGAGATTGACCTGGCGCAACGCCTCGACAGTGCGGGCGAGTTCGGTCGTGCGCCGCCCGAGCAACGCAGCGTAACCACCGAAGAGTTCCCCCATCGAGACCGCCAGTCCGTCTTGTAAGCAGGTGCGCGACAAGGTCATGACCGGCGCGAACTCGGTGGCCTTGGCCCGCAGCGCGACGCCGCACGCATCCAAGGCGCGCTGCAATCCCACCCACTGATCGAGCAACGCCAAGCGCGTCGCCGTGTGGCAGACATCGGCGGTCGACTGCGACGCGTTGACATGCTGCTTCGGATGCACCGGATCGTAGACGCCACGGCGTCCACCCAACGCTTCGTTGGCAAGGTTCGCGATCACTTCGTTCACGTTCATGTTCACCGCGATGCCACCGCCGCCGGCGAGCAGATCGACCGGAAACTGATCGAGATAGCGGCCGGCGATCAGCGTTTCGCACGCTGCTTCGATGGCGTTGGCGAGGCGCTCGTCGAGCACGCCCGCCGTGCGATTGGCGCGGGCCGCCGCTCGTTTCACCTGCGCCAACGAGCGCACGTAAACCGGATAGTCGCTCAGGCGGTGTTGCGAGAAGCTGCAATTGAGAAGCGCGCGCTGCGAGTGAATTCCGAAGAGCGCGTCGGCGGGGAGGGCCAACTCGCCGATGAGGTCACGTTCGATGCGGGTCGCACTCGCCACGGCTGCGCCACGCCTCCGCGCTACGCTGCGCGGCCGTAGCGCGCCAACTGCAACAGCTCGGTGCTGCGCGTGCCGGGCTTGGTGTCGTAGGCGAGCAGCGCCACCAATCGCGTCGTCTGGCCGCGGATTGGCGTGACGCGGTGAATCGAATGGCGGCCTTCAAACAGCAGCAGCGTGCCCGGACACATCGGCACGTGCACGATGTCATCGCGCTCACCCGCAAGCAGCCGCTGCACACGCGGGTAGTTCTCTTCGCCGACGCTGCGAATAAGCGGAACGTATTCGAAGTCGCCGCCTTCGTCACCGTCGCGCAGGGCGATGGAAGTCACGAAGTCGGTCTGATCGAAGTGCCAGAATAGTTCCTCGCCCTCGCCCATGACCGCCACGTTGAGCGCCCCAAGCGGGTCGGCGTAGCGATACAGCGGATGCCGCGCCAGCGCCGCGCCGATGAATTGCATCAGCGGCTCCCACTCGTAGAGCTGACGCAGCAGCGAGTGCGCGGGGAATTGATCGTAGGCAATGACGCCGACGGCGGAGTTGCCGATGACGCGGCGCGGATGATCGTTCGGCAACGTAAAGTCCGGGATCTCTAGATACGCGGTCCCAACGCCGTTGCTGTGATGAGCGAGCGCGGCGAGAGTTTCCGCCTCGTGCACGAGTTCCGCGGTCGCCGCCGCGGTGAGGAAGCCGGGCAGCTCGCAGGCGCCGGTACCGTCGAGTTGCCGGCGACAGGCAGCGGTCAGCGTGCGCGCAGCTTGCGTCGCGAGATCGAGAATCGGATAGCGGGCGAGGTCGATCAGCTCGGCGGGAGACGGCATGGCGATGCGGCGATCACGCCGCCGACGCGGCCTCGCCGTTGAGCGCGCGACCAATGCGTTTGCGATTGCGATTGATGTCGCGCAGGTACTCGATGCCAGCCATCGCGATCGGATCGCCGACCATCTCGTCGCTCTCGCCGGCCAACTCGTCCATGTCGACCCACATCGCGTAGAGGCCGCGCGTGCGCTCGGTGATGATGCCGGCTTTGAGCAACGTCTTGATCAGCACGCGGAAGATGTTGTTGCTCTGCTTCATCAGGCGACGCCGATCGTCGTCGGTGAACGCCTCCATGACGGCGGCGCGCACCCATTGCCAGTCGAGATCGAAGCGCGCGTAGATGATCTGCTTCTGTTCGGCGTTGATCAGGTTGAACAGCAGCGTCTGGAAGCATTGCGCGGCCCAGTCTTCGACGCGCTGGTGCTCTTCTTCGGTGAGTTTTGGAATCGTGCGGTCAGCCCAGATCTTGCCGAACTTGTGATGGAACGCCTCGTCGGTCATCACCAACTGCGTCAGCTTGACCAGCAGCGGGTCCTTGGCGCGCGAATGCAGCGTGGCAAAGGCGCCCATCGCCAAACCTTCGACCAGCATCTGCATGCCGACCAGCTTCTTGTAGACCTCGGGCGCCGTCACCATCTCGTTGAGCAACACCTTCAGCGTGTGGCCGGCTGGCAACGGAGCACCCCAGCGCGCCTTCATATAGGCGGCGTAGGCGGTAACGTGGCGCGCTTCTTCACGCACTTGATTGGCGGCGTACTCCTGCGCGCCCGGATCGCGCAGCAACTGACACAAGCTGGCCGAGAGCGACAGCGCGCCTTGCTCACCGTGGAGAATCGACGACAGCACCCAGCGCGTGCTTTCGTTCGCCAGCTCGATACGCTGCTGCGCGTCCAAGCGATCGGCGACGGCAGAGTTCAGCTCGGGCACCATCTCCTTTGGCAGGATAGTGTCGGCACTCAGGTCGAAGGGCTGCTCGAAATTTACGTAGACCGGATCGGTCGGGTCCCAGAAGTGATCGTGGGTGGCAGCGATGATGCTGTCGAACGCGCCGGTGCGATCGCCGTAGCGGTCGACCTCGAGCATGGCGGGGAAGTCATCCGGCGCCACCGTGTTGTAGATCGGATCGTACGTAATCTGGTCGACCATCAACAACCTCCTGCTGGCCTGGGCGGGCACGCTATCGTCAGTGCCGGTTCTGGTCAACCGCACGGGAACTATCATCCCCAGTCCGAAAATATTTCAACGCAAAGTCGCAAGGACGCGAAGGCGCAAGGCGAGCATTCCTTGAAGAGAGTCCATTTCTCTGAAAGGTGTTCCAGTGGCACTCGGGTGTTCGAGTCGAGCGATCGGACCAACCCCTCTCGCCTCTGTGTCTCGGCGGCTTTGCGGCTACGGAATCGCCTTTCAGAACCGGTTCGCGTTGCTCGCGCTCAATACTCGTTCGCAAACTGCGGATGGACCCAGAGGAACTCCTGCCGCTTGTTCTGCACCCGCACCAATCCCCCGAAGCCTGCGTCCTTCTCTTTGAGCCATGCCTGAAACTCCCGCAACACACCTCCGTCGGCGCGGATGACTCCGGTACGTTCTACCTCCGGCCCATCTTTCTCTGCGAGCCATTCCGTCGTTTTTTCACCTGCGCTCAACATCGCCTCGGCGCACCCCTTGCCGAAATCGAGTTGGTTCTCCAGGGCCTTGTAAGCGGCTTCGTCGAGCGCCAGCTTGGTGGCGGACGCAGCCACCGGCAGCACCAGACTGAGTGTGCCCGCCAACACCTTGAGGAATGGCGCCGCCTTCGCGAACCACTCCCGCGTCACGTCAAATTCATACACGCCTTCCTTCTCGTGCTTGTTCAGCAAGGGAAGCGGCAAACGCGTGTGCTCGCACCACAGCGTGACGCGGAATTTCTTTTTCACCCAGCCGTTGGGATTGAATGCTAAGCGCTCAACCGGTTGCAGGCTGAACAGCCGCGGCCCTTCCTTCGCTTCATCGACCAAGGCTCGCATCAAGCCCGCGAAGGCGTCGTCCACGCGGCTGAGAATACGCGCTTCGTTCGTGTCGAACCGCCGCATCACCGCGCCGTGCTGCGACAGCAACAGGGGGCGGATGACGGCTAATTCGGCCTTCATGGATTGGAAGTTCTCCAGCAACTCCGTCACCGGATCACGCCGCGCCGCCGGCGCGTTGCGCAGCAAACAGTCGATGCTCTGCCACTCGTTGCAGACGGGACACGGATAGTCCGGCCGCCTGCGCCGTTTGCTCTCGATCAACTTCTGCACTTCATACAAGCCAGTGCCCGGCAGCTTCTGACCACACGGGTCGATGCACGGCACCATCACGTCGCAGCGCAAGCCCGCCCAGAAACTCTCCACCAACCATTTCACTTCGCGCGTCAGCACCGCCAGAAAAGCCTCGGGATACGCCGCGCGCACGGTGATGCGGACATCGTTGCCGGTGTGCTCCAGCAACGCCCGCCCGTTGTAGTCGTCATCCAGCACCAAGCCACGCTGCCAGTGGACGCTCTCCTTGTAGTTCACGCGCCCCAGCGAGAATTTGTGCAGCCGGACGATCAACTGGTAGAATAACCCCTCCGCAGTGGCCGACTGCCCGTTCTTCGTCTCCACAATCCGGCAGATTTGCACTTGCTGACCGTCGCCGTCGGGAAGATTGGCAGGCCACACCGCGGCGAGTTCCGGTTCCGACGGACGGAGGTCCGGGACCAGCTGCGCGATCAGGCTGGTGTAATGGAGTTCGGCGGGTGGCTTCTTTGCAGTTCCAAGGAGTCTCCCCATCCGCTGCCAGAATCCGAGGGCATCCTCCGGCTCGGCGGGCACGGCCACTTTGTAAGAGAGGTCAAACCGCTCCATCAATCGCAGGAAGAGCGGATGCAGGCTGGCGTCGTAACGCGATTCAGCCGGCCGCGCTGGATCGTTCCACACCTCGCCCAGGCGAGCGAACTCCACCAAACCGTGGCTGTCGCGGGTCTGCTTGTCGTCGAGCACATAGCTCATGGCGGTCGAGAGCCAGTCCGGCTTGAGGACGACAATGTCCCGCAAAGCCGGGTCGTGCGCGTAATGGATCAGGTGGCCCAGCCGATGCGAGACACGGATAAAATCCTTCGCCTCTTCCTCGTCCATCTTGCGGTCCGTGCAAAGCTTGAGGACTGTCTCCAGCGGCAGATAGGCTGCTACATTTTCCTTCAGCGCGGTGCGGATCTCTTCCCACCGCTTCGGAACCGAGCGGCCCACTTCGGGCAGGCTGGCGGCGACGCGGGCGATGGCGTCCTTCAAATCATTGATGCCAGTACGTTCCCCGACCCACCTCTTTCTTTTCTCATCATAGCTGCGCGGCCTGCTTTCGACGAAGAAGAAGTCGAGCACCGTCTCCTTGCCGAACAGGTCCCAGATTTCCTGCCGATCGATGTCGGGCTGACGCTCCTTTGGACCGCCGTGCGTGGCGACGACGATGATTTTCGCCTCCGGCTCGCGGTGCTTCACCAGCTTGATCCACTCCTTCACGAAACCCTGCTGCGGACCTTCGCGCGGCTTCCACACCACCAGATAGACGGCAGGGGCGCTGAAGAACAACTGGTGCGTGGGTCGATACACCCGCTGCCCGCCGAAATCCCAGCCGTTCAGCGTGATCTCGGTGCCGCTGCCGGGAGCGGTCACCTTCACTGGCTTGATTTCGATCCCGTGCGTGGTCGGGCGGCCCTCTTCCCACGGATCGCCGCGCAGGGCGCCGAGCAGGCAACTCTTCCCCACCTCGCCCTCGCCGATGAGGATCAGCTTGGCCTCGTTCAGCGCCACCTGCGCTTCCGCCTTCGCGCGCAGGTACCGTTTGACAGCGTCGAGACCCTCTTCGTAGGCAGCGGCGAGTTCGGGATTAAGTGGATTCCCGTCTAGATTGAGATCTTCGAGATGGATGAGTTGAACAATGCAGAGAGGCAAATCAGCCACTTTGCCAGCCATCGGAGGTTCCCTAGTCCAGCCTTTGGCGAGTCCTTCACCGCCGAGAACAAGGCGGCGTAGCTCACGGAGGTTGGCGATTGCATCTGGAAGGCTCTCGAACTCATTGCCTCCTGCATAGATTTCCCTAAGTTGCCTTAGTTCGCCAATCCGAGATGGAAATGACCTGAGACGGTTGTCGGAAAGTGAGAGGATAACCAACTCCTTCAGATCAAATGTGAAGTCCGGCAGCTCCGGGAGTTGGTTTGACCAGAGTTCCAACTCCTTCAACTGGGTGAGCTGGCCCAGCCACTCCGGCAGCGCCGTCAACTGGTTCTGGGCGAGGTTTAGCGACTGCAACTGGGTGAGCTGGCCCAGCCACTCCGGCAGCGCCGTCAGTTGGTTGCAGGCGAGGTTCAGCGACTGCAACTGCGTGAGCTGGCCCAGCCACTCCGGCAGCGCCGTCAGTTGGTTGAAGGAGAGGTCGAGCAACTGCAACTGCGCGAGCTGACCCAGCCACTCCGGCAGCGCCGTCAGTTGGTTGTTGCCGAGGTCCAGCGACTGCAACTGCGCGAGCTGGCCCAGCCACTCCGGCAGCGCCGTCAGTTGGTTGAAGGAGAGGTCGAGCATTTGCAACTGCGCGAGCTGGCCCAGCCACTCCGGCAGCGCCGTCAGTTGGTTCTCGGAGAGGTCCAACGACTGCAACTGCGCGAGCTGGCCCAGCCACTCCGGCAGCGCCGTCAATTGGTTGGAGGAGAGGTTCAGCGACCGCAACTGAGTGAGCAGACCCAGCCACTCCGGCACCGCTGTCAGTTCGTTGCGCGAGACGTTCAGCGACTGCAACTGCGTGAGCTGACCCAGCGACTCCGGCAACTCTGTGAGTCTCTGCAAGTTCGCATCCCACGGCCCCAGATCGAGTTCCTTCGCCCCCGTCCGCCGCGCTGCTTCAATCTTCTGTTCCGCGTTTCGATATGCTTCGTCTCGTGCCATAGTCGATCGCTTCCAGATTATCCCATCACCTTCACTCCGCGCTCGCTCCGCAACACACTGGAGCGCATCGCCACGCCTTGCTCGGTGAAGACATAGGGGTTGTGTCTTCGTCCGCCCCGTTGTTTTGATATTCCAGATTGGAAGATCAAAGCCGTCGCCTCTTCATCCGCCAGTTGAAACATGAAATCGGGTGAAAACCGGCCCCGGTTGCGCTTGACGGCTTTGTTCAAGTTGCCGGTGGTAACGCCGTAGAGCTTGGCCAGATCGGCGTCGAGCAACACTTTCTCCCCTCGCGCCAGATGGATCAGTCGTTCGACCCGCTCAATGGGGACCAGTTGAGTTGCTCGTGTGCTGTTCATGGGCCGCTTCGTTTGAAATGCCAGATTAGAATATCAAAGCTCAAGCTTCTTGCGCCCGCCCTCCTTATTCAGCGGGTCGCGAAAACGGAACGTACCGGACCGCCCAGTCGGGGCCGAACGCATACGCCGACATGCAGAGCATGTGGCTGAGGAAGACATCGTGGATGAAGTCTGCGTCGCTCATGGTGACCGGCACGACGATACGAGAATTCCACGGCTCACGGCAAGCCGGGCAAGGAATTCCAAATCGGTGCCAAGCGATCGAGTCAAAGGCCACCCCAAACTAGGACACTACCCAGAATCGCTTCTCCATTTGACAAGCGTGACGCCGGAGGACTAGCACCGGGTGCGTGAGCACGCAGCGCCACGCACGCGGAGGTTCTTGATGGCTCGCTACGACACAGTGATCACAGGCGGCATGGTTGTCGATGGCACGCGCATGCCGCGACGGCGTTGCGACGTCGCGATCACCAACGGCCGCATTGCCAAGCTCGGGCACATCAAGCCAGCGGATGCCACCCGCGTGTTGGATGCCGACGGCATGATCGTCGCGCCGGGTTTCGTTGACTTGCATACGCATTACGACGCGCAGGTGTTCTGGGATCCGTACTGCACGCTGTCGGGCTGGCACGGCGTGACGTCGGTGGTGATCGGCAACTGCGGATTCGGCTTTGCTCCCGTGCGTCCCGACGATCGCGAGCGGGCGATGCGCTCGATGACGCGCGTCGAGGCGATCCCGTACAACGCGATGAAGGCCGGCTTGCCGTGGGACTGGATCACGTTCCCGGAATTTCTCGACTGTCTCGATCGGCTGCCCAAGTCGATCAACGTGCGTCCGTTCATGCCGGTGGGGCCGCTGCTGGTGTGGGTGCTGGGTGCTGAGCGCGCCAAAGCCGGCGTGATGCCGAGCGAGGCCGAGCACACCGAGATGCGGCGCCTGCTACACGAAGCGATGGATCACGGCGCCGGCGGTTGGTCGGCGCAGCGGCTCGAACCCGGCAGCGGCGTCGAGGTGCAGCGCGACTTCGACGGCACGCCGATGGTCAGCGACGTCATGCGCGACGAAACCTGCATCCATCTCGCCGAAGTCCTGGCCGAACGCAACGAAGGCTTCATTCAGATGACGCTGGCGAAGAGCGACGGCACCACGCTCGATCACCTCGCCACGTTGGCCGAGGTCAGCGGCCGGCCGATTCTCTGGAATGTGGTGCTCGCCTTCGACAACGCGCCGCACGTGCATCTCGGCCAACTCGCGTGGTTGCGCGGCTGTCACGAACGCGGCTTGCCGGTGTACGGCCAAGGCGTCACCACCGACGCCGGATTCACTTTCTCGTTCGACGAGTGGAACCTGTTCGACGAAATGCAATGCTGGGCTGAAGCGACCACCGGCACGGTGGCCGAGCGGCTGCAGAAACTCTCCGACCCGGCGCGCCGCCCCGATCTCCGCGCGAATCGGCCGTGGATTGCGCTGAGCGCGATCGAGAACATCGTCGTCGCCGAGACCTTCTGCGATGAGACCAAACAGTACGTCAACGAAACCATCGGCGATATCGCCGAGCAGCTCGGCAAAGATCCGGTCGATGTGCTGCTCGACATCGCGTGCGCCGATGGCCTCAAGGCGACGTTCTTCTCGTTGCCGGCGAATACCACGCTCGCCGGCTTTCGCGATCTGATGCTCGATCCGTACGTCATCCCCGGCGTCTCCGATGGCGGGGCGCACACGCGCTTCCTGACGGCCGGCCGGTATCCTACCGAGACCATCATCCGCGCCACCCGTGACAACAACGTCCTCTCGCTCGAAGACGTGCACTGGAAATTGTCGACCTTGCCGGCCTATTGCGCCGGCTTCACCGACCGCGGCACGTTGGAAGAGGGCAAAGCCGCCGACATCGTCGTCTACGACTTCGATCGGTTAGCGATGACGCCGGTGGAAAAGGTCCACGACTTCCCCGCCAACGAATGGCGCCGCATCCAGCGGGCGATCGGGTATCGCTACGTGCTGGTGAACGGTGAAGTCACGATCGAGAACGACAAGCAAACCGGTGTAGCCGCGGGGCGGCTGCTGCGGAGTAGTTGCTGATCGGGTTTTGCACAAAAGAGTCGTCCTGAGGGGAGCCCCTCGATATGCAGCCCTCGATACGAAGCCTGCGGCTCCTACTCGGTCCTGCTACTCGGGGAAACGGATACTCTTGAGCGATCCCCCCAAGATCCGTTTGCCCGAGGAGATCGCGCAGCGATCGTATCGAGGGCCCCTTTTGTGCAAAGCCCGCTGATCGCTGATCGAGATTCACCGCGTTCTCGTCAAAATCCGCTGCTGCCCGTGCCGTGAGCAGCTGATCAATTTGCAGCCACACTACTCAGTCCCGTTAACGCACCGGGCAGGCCCGGTGCGCGTTTGGTGGCGGCACGCGCCATGCTTCTCTGAACGTCGCCGGTCTGCCGGTCGATGACCTATGCTCTTTCAGGATTACGACACCGGGGACTTCTTTGACGAGTTGCTACTCGCCGACGGGCAACCGCGCTCGGAAGCCGAAGTACTCGTCGGGAAACTCCAGTCCTTTTCCGCCGACGAATTGCGGCGGCGACAACACACCGCCGAACGCTTGCTGCTGCAAATGGGCATCACGTTCAACGTGTACGGCGATACCGCCGGCACCGAACGGATCTTTCCATTCGATATCGTCCCGCGGATTGTGGCGGCGAGTGAGTGGGCGCGCATCGAGCGCGGCCTCAAGCAACGCGTGCACGCCCTCAACGCCTTCGTCGACGACATTTACCACGAGCAGCACATCCTCAAGGATCACATCCTGCCGGAGGAAATCGTCCGCTCCGCCGCCTCGTACCGCCAAGCCTGCGTCGGGCTTCATCCGCCGCGCGGCATCTGGTGCCACATCACCGGCACCGATCTGGTGCGCGATCGCGACGGGCAGATCTACGTCCTGGAGGACAATCTGCGCTGTCCGTCGGGGGTTTCGTACGTGCTCGAAAACCGGCACGTGATGAAACGCACCTTCCCTGAAGTGTTTGATGCCTCGCGCGTCCTGCCGGTCGATGACTACCCCAGCCGCTTGCTCGACATGCTGCAGTACGTCGCGCCGGAGACCGGTGGGTCACCGACGGTGGCGGTGCTGACGCCGGGCGTTTTCAACTCGGCCTACTTCGAGCACTCGTTCCTGGCCCAGCAGATGGGCGTGGAACTCATCGAGGGACGCGATCTCGTGGTGGCCGACGGTTGGGTGTGTGCGCGTACGACGCGCGGCTTGCAACGCGTCGATGTGATCTATCGCCGGATCGATGACGATGCCCTTGACCCGCTGGCGTTCAATCCGGATTCGTTGCTCGGGCTGCCCGGCCTCATGGACGTCTACCGTGCCGGGCGGGTGGCGCTCGTCAACGCGCCGGGCACCGGTATCGCGGACGACAAGGTGCTGTACGCCTACGTGCCGAAGATCATCCAGTATTACGAGGGCGAAGATGCGATCTTGCCCAACGTGCCGACGTATGTGTGCTGGGATGCGGCGGACCGCCAGTATGTGCTCGACCATCTCGACGAGTTGGTGGTGAAGGCGGTGAACGAGTCGGGCGGCTACGGCATGCTGGTGGGGCCGCATTCGACGGCGAGCGAACGCGAGGAATTCGCGCGGCGCATCGCCGCGCATCCACGCAACTACATCGCGCAGCCGACGCTCGGTTTGTCACGCGCGCCGGTGCTGGTCGACGACCATTGCGAAGGGCGCCATGTCGATCTCCGTCCGTATGTGCTGTACGGCCGCGACATCTACGTGCTGCCCGGTGGGTTGACGCGCGTGGCCCTCAAGAAGGGCTCGCTGGTGGTGAACTCATCGCAAGGTGGCGGCAGCAAAGACACGTGGGTGGTCGCGGACGGTGCACGCGGCACCGCTCACGCCGACGTCACCCCAGCGGCCGGAGCGGCATCGGTCGCATGCTGAGTCGCGTCGCCGATTCGATCTATTGGATGAGCCGCTACATCGAGCGGGCGGAGAATGTCGCCCGCTGTGTGGAAGTCAACGTCCATCTCACGCTCGATCTGCCGACCGCGGCCACGGCCGAGCAGTGGGAAGCGTTGGTCACTACGTCCGGCGATCGCGTGCGGTTCGCGGAGCGTTTCGACGTGGCGTCGCGGACCAACGTGATCCAGTTTCTCGCGTTCGACATCGACAACCCGAATTCGATTCTGTCGTGTCTCACCGCGGCGCGCGAGAACGCCCGCATGATCCGCGAAGTCATCACCAGCGAAATGTGGGAGCAGCTCAATACCTTCTATCTTCTGGTGCGGGACGCGGCGCGGCAGCCGCGCGTGCTGGAGGCGCCGCAAGAGTTTCTGACCCAAGTGCGGATGGCGAGTCATCTCTTTACGGGAGTGACCGATGCCACCATGTCGCACGGCGAAGCGTGGCGCTTCGATCGACTCGGCCGCAAACTCGAACGCGCTGACAAGACCACGCGCATCTTGGATGTGAAATACTTTCTGCTGCTGCCCGCCGTGTCCGACGTCGGCTCTCCCGTCGATGACGTCCAGTGGGCCGCGGTGCTGCGTTCGGCCAGCGCGCTCGAAATGTATCGCAAGCGGCACGGCCGCGTGGCGCCCGACGGCATCGTCGACTTCTTGCTGCTCGATCGCGAGTTCCCGCGCGCGGTGCACTGCTGCCTGATCGTTGCCGACGATTCCCTGCATGCCATCTCGGGCACGCCGAGCGGCACGTTCAGCAACCCGGCGGAACAGCGCCTCGGGCAATTGCGATCGGAACTCGCGTTCACCGACGTTCGCGGCATCATCGCCGCCGGCGTGCATGAGTTCCTCGACGGTCTGCAACTCCGACTCAACTTGGTCGCGGATGCGATTCACGAAACCTTCTTCGTTCGGTCGATGGCCATCGAGCAGCCGTACGGTCCCGCTTCTGGTTTCTGGGGTGCAAACCAATGACGTTTTGTCTCGGCATCAAGGTTGACGACGGCCTGGTCTCGATTGCGGACACGCTGGTGACCGCCGGTAGCGAATGCAGCACCGCCGGCAAGATCTTTACCTACGAAAGCGAACGCCAGTCGCTCTTCATCATGACGTCCGGTCTGCGCTCGGTGCGCGACAAAGCACTCACCTACTTCGAGGAAGTGCTGGACGAAAGCGGTCCGACGTTCGATCGCGTGTTCAAGGCGCTCAACGCGTTCGGTGCGCAGGTGCGTCGCGTTGCCGAAGAGGACAAGGTCGCGTTGACCGGCAGTGGGCTGGATTTCAACATCCACGCGTTGGTCGGCGGCCAGTTCGAACGCGACCGCGAGCACAAGCTCTATCTGATGTACCCGCAAGCGAATTGGATTGAGGTCGGGCAGGGCACGCCATCGCAGATCATCGGCGCGGCCGGCTACGGCAAGCCGGTACTCGATCGCACGTTGAAGTACCAGGATCCGATGTCCTACGCGTTGAAGGTCGGTTGTCTCGCCTTTGACTCCACCCGCATCAGTGCAGCGGACGTCGACTTCCCCATCGATGTTGTGCTCTACGAGCGCGACTCATACCAACTCGTGCAGCAGCGCTATGAGAAGCAAGACCTCGCCGAGATTTCCAACTGGTGGCAAGAGCGCTTGCGTCGCTCGGTGAACGAGTTGCAGTCGGATTGGATCGAGCCCTTGCTGGCGCGGCTGCCTTCGCGGCGCGTGGCCACCAGGTGAGTGGCATCCGCGTTGTGCCGATGCGGTTCGCCGTCACGCACACGACTCGCTACCGTTACCAACGGGCGGTGCGACTCGATCCGCATGTCCTGCGGCTGCGCCCGCGTAACGATGGCTCGCAAGCGCTGCTGGACTTTCGGGCTCGCGTTCAGCCACGTCCGGTCGGATGGTCGGAGTGTGTCGATCTCGATGGCAACGCCGTCGCGCAGGTGTGGTTCGACGGCCTGACGGATTCGCTGATCATCTCCACCACCTGCACCGTCGAGTCTCGGCGGACGAACCCGTTCGATTTCCTTCTCGATGCATGGGCGACGACCTTGCCGCTGCATCCGAGCGGTGAATTGGAGCGCGCGCTCGCGCCCTACCGACTCCGCTCGCACCCAGACGATTCGGTTACCGCGTTCGCCACGTCAGTGTTGCGAGACGCGACCGGACAGACCGTGCCATTTCTCACGACGCTGGCGCGACGGATTGCCGAACGGTCGCGAGCAACAATCCGTCTGGAGGGTGACCCACAGGCGGCTGCAGTTACGCTCAGCGAGGGCACCGGCGCTTGCCGGGATCTCGCCGTGCTGTTCATCGACGCGTGTCGCGCCGTCGGCCTGGCGGCGCGATTTGTCAGTGGGTACTACTGCGGAGCGGTCGAGAGCGATCGTCGCTATTTGCATGCGTGGGCAGAAGTGTTCTTGCCGGGCGCCGGTTGGCGCGGCTTCGATCCGCTGCAAGGCGTCGCGGTCGTTGATCAGCACATCGCCGTCGCCGCCAGCGCGCAGCCGGCGGCTGCCGCACCGATCAGCGGCACGCTCTGTGGCGGCGACGCTGTCGCCACACCCCAGGTAGAGTTGTCAATTCGCGAGTGTGGAGAGCGGTGCAGCGAGGACTAGACTTCGCGACGGGTAGAGAACAGATCGGATTGGTCGTCGTCAGGTAACGCATTCGGTTCTATCCCTCTCCTTTGACGAGTCTTCTGACTCCGCATTTGCCTGACCCTATCGGCTGACGTATCCTTCGGTCCGCGCAGATCGAGAGTGACGGTCGGCTCCGGTGAAGGACAAGGTCTACATTGAAACGTCCGTGGTCAGTTATCTCGCGGCCCGTCCGAGTCGAGACCCAATTGTGGCTGGCCACCAGAAGAGTACGCACAAATGGTGGCGCGAACGACGGCGTGACTTCGACCTGTTCTGCTCACAACTTGTCGTGCAGGAAGCGTCGGCCGGCGATTCCGATGCCGCCGCGAAGCGGTTGCGCCTCTTGCGACACGTGCCAGTGCTGGTTGCCGCTGAGGCCATCGGGGAATTGGCGCGGCGAATCACGAAGTCCGGTGGAATCCCCAGCGAAGCGTCGGAAGATGCCGTTCACGTTGCGTTCGCCGTAGTCCACGGTATGGACTACCTGGTTACATGGAATTGTCGGCACATTGCGAATGCGCAGATCAGACACAACCTGAGCGCGACCTGCAACGCCGCGGGCTATGAACTCCCGGTCATTTGTACGCCGGAGGAGCTCCTAGGAGAATGAGTATGTGGAAGGATCCGATCGTCGAAGAAGTGAGGAAAGTGCGGCAGCAGCACGCTGCGAAGTTCAACAACGACATTGACGCAATTGTTGCGGATCTTCGCGAGCAGGAAAAGAAATCCCGGCGGAGGCTCGTGAATCTCAAGCCGAAGGCGCCGCGCCTAAAGCCGAAGCGCGCTTGAGAGCAAGCCGCCTGTTCCTCGAACCTCACTCGGCCGCGCCGGCGGTGAGTCGCTGCAACCGTTCGCTGGCTTCGAGGTACTCTTCGACCAACTGTCGGACGACTTCTTTGACCGGACGCACGGTGTTCATCGTGCCGACGATCTGACCGACCGGGTTGAACATCACCTTCGTCGCTTTGTCGGCGTAGCGGTGGCCGCGCGAGACGGCGTCGGAGGTAACCATGAACTGCATCGGCATGCCGAGCGTGCCGGGCGAGTCGGGGCCTTCCCACGCTTCGGTCCAATCGTTCTTCAGCATGCGGCACGGCTTACCGGTGAATGAGCGCGAGCGCACGGTGTCGCGGCTGCTCGCGTCGAGGAGTTGCTGCGTCTGCGCCGGCGGCGCGTCGGCTTCTTGTACGGTGAGCCACAGCGAGCCGGTCCACACCCCTTGCGCGCCCATGGCCAGCGCCGCGGCGATCTGCCGGCCCGTGCCGACGCCGCCGGCGGCGAGCACCGGGGTCGGCGCGACCGCGTCGATCACTTCGGGCCACAACACCACGCTGCCGATCTCGCCCGTGTGGCCGCCGCCCTCGTAGCCTTGCGCGATGATGATGTCGATGCCCGCCGCTTTGTGTGAGAGCGCGTGCTTGCTCGAACCGCACAACGCGGCGACCAACCGGCCGCTGCCATGGATCTCTGCGATCACGTCGTTCGGCGGTGTACCGAGCGCGTTAGCGATCAATTTCACCTTCGGATGTTTGAGTGCAACTTCGACCTGCGGAGTCGCGGTCGCGGCCGTCCAACCCAACAACTGACTCGCCGGCTTCTCGTCGGCCGGCAGTTTGGGCACGCCGTGATCAGCGAGGACCTTGTCGGCGAACGCCCGGTGCTGCGGCGGGATGGAAGCGAGCAACTGCTCTTCGAGCTTCTTCGGATCGATTTCGCCCATGCCTTCGTACTTGCCGGGAATGACAATGTCGACGCCGTACGGCTTGTCGCCGATGTGTTCGTCGATCCACTTCAACTCGATCTCGAGCTGGTCGGGTGAGAATCCGACCGCGCCGAGAACACCGAATCCGCCGGCCTTGCTAACGGCGACGACGACGTCACGACAGTGGCTGAACGCAAAGATGGGAAACTCGATCCCGAGTTGATCGCACAGTTCGGTACGCATTGCAGACTCCTTGTCGACTCACGCTTCGATCGCGCCGGGGCGAAAGCGGATGCGCATTTCCTTTACGCCATTGATGAAGGTCGAGCGCAAGCGGCGCGGCGGGGCGGCAAGTTCGATGTCGTGCAGGTGGGTGACGATGCCGCGGAAGATCTCGTTGAGTTCGAGCCGCGCCAGATTCGCCCCGAGGCAGAAGTGCTCGCCCACTCCGAAGGCCAGATGGTCGTTGGGGTGCCGGCGGATGTCGAATACCTGCGAGTTCTCGAACACGTCCTCGTCGCGATTCACCGACGGGTACCAGATCGTCAGCTTGTCGTCGGTCTTGAGCGGTTGGCCGCGCACCACCGTGTCGGCGGTGACGGTGCGGCGGAAATTATGCACCGCCGGTGCGTAGCGGAGGATCTCCTCGATTGCTGACGGCAACAGCGAGGGATCGGCGCGCACATCGCGCAACTGATCGGGGTGGTCGATCAACGCCAGCATGCCGTTGCTGGTGACGGTGCGCGTGGTCTCGTTGCCGGCGATGACCAGCAACAGGAAGAAGAAGTTGAAGTCCGAGTCGCTGAGCTTGTGACCGTCGAGCTCGGCGTTGACCAACGCCGTGGCGAGATCGTCGCCGGGATGCGTGCGCGCCTTTTCGAGCAGATGGCCGGCGTACATGAACATCTCGGCGGCGGCGGCCTGGCCATCGTTCATCGCGGAAGGCTGGCCGTCCGGCTGCAGATCGGGGTCGTCGAAGCCGACCATGCGGTTGCCGACTTCGTACACGTTGCGGCGGTCGGCGTCGGGGACGCCCATCATCTCGCAGATGACTTCCAACGGCAGCAGCGCCGCGATGTCCTCGACGAAGTCGCACTCGCCGCGTTCGATCACGCGGTTGATGATGCGCTTCACCATGTCGCGCACGCGCCCGTGCAGGCCCGTGATCATGCGCGGCGAAAACGCCTTGTTGACCAAGCCGCGATACTGGCGGTGGCGCGGCGGATCCATGCTGAGCATGATCGACTGCACGAACGGGAGATCCTGCGGCAACGGGTCGCGCATGATGGCACCCTGCCGCTCGGACGAGAACAGTCCCGGGTTCTTCGAGATCTCCTTCAAGTCGGCGTATTTCGTGATCGCCCAGAAGCCGCGGCCGTTCTTCTCGGGGTGCCAGAAGACCGGGGCTTCGCGCCGCAGCACGGTGAACATCTCGTGCGGCGTGCCGCGCTGAAAGAGATCTGGATCGGTGAGATCGACGTCGCTAAGTTGCATAGTTTTGACCTTAACGAACGTTTGTTTATCAACTTGGCGCGTGGTGCGTCAACCCATTTTTGCGAGATTGCGCTCGGGCGAGAGGGGGTGCGCAATGAGTCCCCCCTCGATACGCAGCCCCTCGGTACGAAGTCTTCGGCTTCTACTCGGGGCCTGCTACTCGGGGAAACGGTTTCTCTCAGAGAATCGAATACCCGTTTGCCCGAGTAGATCGCGAAGCGATCGTATCGAGGGCGGGCTTGGATCAGGATTCGTCGGGTCGCAGACGCTGCAGCAGCGCGGCGGCGAGAGCGGCCATCGCGCCGGAGAGCAGCGCGTAGAAACTCATCCCGGCGACCAAACCAACGCCGTCGGCGATTGCCGACATCGCCCAGGGGATCACGATGCCGCCGAGCCCGGCGCCGGCGATCAAGACGCTGGTGGCGGCCGCGGTGTTGTGTGGGTGGTGCCGGCCACCGAGCGCGATCACGGCGGGGAAAATTCCGGAGAAGCCGAGGCCGGTTAGCGCGAAAGCAGCCGTGGCAGACCAAGCCTGGGGTGCCAGCAGAGCGGCGGCGGCGGCCGCTGTGGCGAAGGCCGCCAGCCCGACGATGAGACGTTCTTCGCGCACGTGATGCGCCAGCCCGGTCAGCACCAGCCGACCGGCTGCCAGCCCGAGCCAGTAGAGCGACAGCGTGGTGCCGCCGTAGGCGAGGCTGACATCGCGAACGCTCACCATGTACTTCGTCAACCAGCCGCCGATGCCGGTTTCGACACCGACGTAGACACCGAGCAGCACGGCAAGCAGCAGAGTGAGCGGCGTGGTCGCCCGTGCGCGCGGTGAGTCGCTCGTGGCCGCGCTGGGTGCGTCGGTGTGCACACGGAGAAAACTCCATCCGGCCGCCACCAGCGCCGTGAAGCCGCCCGCCACCGCGAACGGCACGCGCCACGTCACCCCGGCGGCGACGGCTTGCGCCGTCAGCGCCGGTGCCACGAACGATCCGACGCCGAAGAAGAGATGCGAGAAGTTCAGCAAGTTCGAGCGCCGTTCGCCGCCGATGGTGATCAGCAGCGAGTTGAGCGCAACTTCCATCACCCCGAAGCCCAGACCGCTGACGAACAGCAGCGCGGCGCCCGCACGCCACGTTGACGTCAGCGCGAAACCGGCGATGCCGACGGCGAATGTGCCCACGCTCACGCGCAGCACTGCACGCGTGCTAAAGCGCGCGAGCAATCGCCCGGAAACCAGCACCGACAGCAAATACGCGATCGGTTGCAGCGCAAGCATCGAGCCGGCTTCGACCAACCGCATGTCAAACTGCACTAGCAACAGTGGCAAGACCATCCCGGGCAACGTGACGCAGGCGCCGAGCATGAAGAAGGACGCCGAGGCGAGCGCGACGGCGAGCTTCATGCTGCTCCTCTCACTCGAATCGCCGGCATGGTGCGGGAGCTATAGCAGGTTGCACGAAGAGCCGTCGCCTCGGTCTATGGGTGGTGCGACTGTTCGGAGGCGAGACGTCCGCTCCGCGCTCAGCGCATCGGGAGCGCCCCCAGACGGCGGCGTAAAACCGCGATCACGCCGCAGCCTCGCGTCAACTGAAATTGCGGCATCCACAGCAGCTCGGTCGATGATGAGCGCAAGCGTCGCCTCGGACCGGTTGTCAAATGCAAGCTGCCTGTCGAACTGAACTTGCAATCTTGACGCGACCTCCATGCGTGCGACGATGTCGATCAAATTGATCTGAAGCGTTTGTTCAGGGTTGGCCCAACTCCAGTCACCGGACCGCCTGCTGTGGCGCACGCAACCCTGACGGTCGCAGTCACGCAGGGAGAGCGTTATGAAGTCACGGTGGATTCGCTCGGTAAGAATCATCGCAGCGTGCTTCGGGTTGCTGATGCTGGTGACAGTCTGGCGGCCGTTGGCGGCTGCAGCGAATACAGGCAGCAGCTCGGCATTCGGCGAGTCGGTGAGTCTGAGTGTCGTGCCTGCCCTACCACCGACCGTTAGCATTACTAGCGCCCCACTGCCGACAGTGTCAGGGAGCGCGCCGCCATCCTACATGCTCACCGACACCTTGGCCTCGGTGCTGGTGTCGGACACCTTGACGGGACAAGTGCTGAGTACGGGCACCCTGACTGTGAACGCTAGCTCCACGCTGCCTACTACCGACAGCGCCAGCGCTGATGCGACGGTGAATGGGCTCGATATCGACGTGGTGACCTTGCTGTCGTTGCTAACGATCGACGCCACCTCAGTGCAATCGACCGCCTCGATCACCGGGACGTGTGGCGACTCGCTCAGCGCGGCGGGCAGCACCACCTTTGCCAACCCGAGCGTCACCAGCACGCTGGCGATCGGACTATCTATTGCCGTCTCGCCGGCCGCCAATACGATCCTGCTCAATGTCTCCGGCGTGAAGGTCGTGTTGAATGAGCAAGTACAAACTGGGGACGGCTCGACGGCTGCGGGCCTGACGGTCAACGCGATCCACATCACCCTGACGAATGTCGCGCTCGCCGGTATTGGAACGATCAACGGCGATATCATCATCGCTCAGTCCGTTGCGACCTTGGATTGCACGAGCCCGACTCCCACGCAGACACCCACTGACACACCGACAGCCACGCCCACCGGCACCCCGACCGCAACACCAACAGCGACGCCCACAGCTACTGCGACAGAGACGCCGACTGAAACATCAACCGCAACCCCAACAAGTACCCCTACGGCGACTCCAAGCGATACGGCCACCGCCACGCCAACCGCGACTGCGACCGAGACGCCGACGGACACGCCGACGGCCACACCGAGCGATACTCCGACGGCAACGCCCACGAGCACCCCGACTGACACGCCGACCACGACCGCGACTGAGACGCCGACTCACTCGCCGACCGCAACCCCGACTCACACACCGACGGTCACTCCGACGGACACACCAACCGCTACGGCCACGACGACGCCGACCCAAACACCCACCACAACGCCCACCGCCACCCCGACCGCCACGCCGACGATGACCCCCACCGCCTCGCCTAGTCCGAGCAGAACGGCCAGCCGAACAGCCAAGCCAACGAAGACACCGGGCCCGCCGGATGCCGATGGCGATGGTATCCCCGATGCCATCGAAGGTTCCGCCGACCGCGACGGCGATGGAATTCCCAATTTCCTCGACTACGATCCGAGCGGCCATTTGTATGACGAGGCCACCGGCCGCATTCTCAAGGGCGGACACGTGCAGGTGAGCCCAGCAGGACCTGTCAGCCTTCTGGCCAACGGCTCGCAAGGCTTCTATCAGTTCACCGTCGCCGTGGCCGGCCTCTATACCATCACGATCCAGCCACCGACTGGATTTCGTCCGAGCAAGATGTGTCTGCGCCAGGATCCGCCGCCGTTTGATCCG
Source organism: Deltaproteobacteria bacterium (assembly GCA_016178705.1). Classification (NCBI taxonomy): domain Bacteria; kingdom Pseudomonadati; phylum Myxococcota; class Myxococcia; species Deltaproteobacteria bacterium. Next base: position 37,713 of record JACOST010000005.1, read on the forward strand.
ACCGGCGGCATGGACCCGTTGAGCTTGGGCAACGGTGAAGCGGGCGCAACAGGCATGCTGACCTCGAATGCGTGCACGCCCTTTTATCTCACGTTCAATCTCGAGCTCGGTGACCCCTTCATCATCAACAACAACATCCCGTTGCGCCGGATACCGACGGCGGTTCCGACGATGACATCCGGTACCCAGCTCCTCACGGTACTTGCGCTCTGTTTGCTGGCAGCCGCAACGCTCGGCGGTTCTGCCGCACGGCGGAGTAGCAGACAGCGATGATGCGGGGCCGCGATAACCGAAGGAAGCGGACGCAGACGGAGGACACAAGAAGCCACCTCATCGTGACAGTGGATTCCCATCGACAGCTCAACATCGCGCGCCGCCGATCCAGCAGGTGTCTTCGGGTGCATATGCTGCCGGCGCGTGACAGGTCGGCGGTGTTTCTGGTAGTGGCAGCGCGTGCCGCGTCGCCCTTCGTCCCTGCTCGACACCCGCATCATCTACTGCGGCGATTGTCTCGATCAGCTCCCAAAGCTGCCCGATCATTGCGTCGATTTGATCTACATCGATCCGCCGTTCAACTCGAACCGCAACTATGAAGCGTTCTGGGGCGAGACGAAGGAAAAGCGCGCGTTCGAGGATCGGCACGCCTCGACACAAGCCTACTTGGAGTTCATGCGCCCGCGCTGCGTCGAGCTGGCGCGCGTGCTCAAGCCCACGGGCAGCTTCTACTACCACTGCGACTGGCACGCCTCGCACTACGTCAAGGTCATGCTCGATCAGATTTTCGGCGAGAACAATTTTCGCAACGAAATTATCTGGCAGCGTTCAAACTCTCACAATGAAGCCCGTCAGTATGGGCGCATCCACGACACGATCTTCTTTTACACGGGATCAGACACCTATACGTGGAACGCGATCAGGCTCCCCTATAGCCGCGAGCAGATGAAACGCTATAAGCAGGACGCGGACGGGCGTTGGTACAAGGGCGAGAACCTTACCGCCGAGCGACTGGATAGCGATTCTGGGAAATTCGAGTGGCGCGGGACAAAGCCTCCGCCGAGTCGCGGCTGGGGGTATAGCGTCGAGCAACTTGAGAAATGGTGGCGCGAAGGTCTGATCCTTACGAAGAAAGATGGCACGCCGCGAATGGACGGCCAAAAAGTGTACCTCGACGATACGCTAGGCAAGGGACTCCAATCCATTTGGACCGATATTCCCCGTATCGCAAACACCAGTTCTGAGCGTCTCGGCTACCCGACGCAAAAGCCACTCGTCCTGCTAGATCGAATCATCGCCGCGAGTACCAATGAAAACGACATCGTGCTCGACGCCTTTTTGTGGCTGCGGGACCGCTCTTGTGTCCGCGCAGAATCTGAAACGCCAGTGGATCGGCATTGACGTGTCGCCGACTGCGTGCCGCGTGATGGCGAAGCGGCTGCGCGATGTCTGCAAGCTGCGCGAGAATGAGGAGCTGTGGCAGGCGGGACGAGGCTTCGTGGTGCGCGATTTGCCGCGCAGCGAAGACCAACTCCGCAAGCTGCCGCACTTTGAATTTGAGAATTGGGCAGTCATCGCGCTCGGCGGCATCCCAAACAAAGCACAAGTCGGCGACATGGGAATCGATGGCCGTATCTATCCGGTGTCGGCAGTGGAACAGAGGCGCGACACCTCGCAGCGGCGCGAGAAGGAAGCGAAAGCGCAGGAACTTGGTTTCATGGATCAATGGTATCCGATCCAAGTGAAGCAGAAGGACAAGGCTGGCCGACCGGACATTGACTCGTTCGAAGCCGTGATGGCGCGCGAGGATCGCACCAAGGGTTACTTCGTCTCGTTCGATTTCACGCAGGATGCCTACATTGAAATCCGTGCGTTCTTGCGGAAGTCCGGGCGAATGATCATTCCACTGACCGTCCGCGAAATACTAGATGAGCAGATTGCGCAGAAGATGGTTTGACCCGCCTACAGCCGTTTTGAGCGCGCGCGCTCAAACAGATCCTCACCGCGAGCAAAGAGAAAGTGCTGCGACGCGAAGCGGTGTGGCACGGGAACGACTGAAGCGTCGACGGAAACGGAACCCTTAGGTGCTACTTCTTCGGCGGCAAAAGTGGGAGCACTCCCTGTGACGAGACGGGTCGGCGGGGCGCCTTGGTATCCAAGGTATGCCGGCCAGCGATTGTAGGGCCAAGAGGCAAAATCTTTCGGACCTTCTTGTCGACTGGATCGGCACCATCGAACGTAAAGAAGGTTTCGCAAGGTATCGCGATCGCCGTCGCCAAGTGAATTGCATCTGGCGTCGTAATCCTCGGTGTAGGGTAGTGATCGCGGATCTGGTGGGCGAGGTCAGCAACTGCGGATGTGACGCCATCGACGCGGATGGTAGAACGCCGTAAACATGCTTGAAACTGCGCCGCTTGCTCGGACATGAGACGTGAATCCAGCACCTCGATGCGTGTGATCGTCGAGGTGGCTATGACCAACCGCCCAGCGTCCCACTCATCCACGAGGTAGGCGATGCCATCCATGTCGAGCGGATTCGCGCGGTGCTCATCCTTGAGCCACGCGATGAAAATGCACGAGTCCCAGTAGACAACTCGCCTACCAGGCATTCCTCAGCCTTCGGACAAACACGTCAGAGGATTCCCCGTTCGCGGCATCAGGAGCAATGCCCCGAAGACCGCGAAGCGATGGCAGGTCAACATCCGCATCGTGGACTTCTAACTCGCGCGCGTTCACCGCGTGCGGTTGAAGCATCTTCGCTTTGAATCGCAGCATCCCGGTCACCGTGACGTGGCGCCGTATGGCTTGCCCGACTTTGGCCACCAGCTCTTGAGTGAAGAAGCACCTGATCCGCTCTTGGCCACCGGCAGGATAGAGCCAGAAAAATGGGCGCGGCTGATGAACGTTGATGATGTCCAGCATCCCAGAGACAGCGCCGTGCTCCCGCCGATCCGGACCGACGATCTGCGCGATTTTCTCTCCGAAGGACGCAGAGACCTTCGCCTTCACACTGCGATGCTCGAAGGATGCTTCGCGCAGACGCCCGTTGAGGTGCTTCGCCAGCTGTTGATAGTCGAGGAGCAGCCCTGCGCCAAAACCTCTAGGCACGGCACCCGATAAAATCTCGTTCACCCCGCCGACGAAGGTGGTCAAGACGCGATCGCGTAGATCCAAATCGATTTCCCGCTTCTCGGCGCGGAGCACCACTGTCGCCGGGCTCGAATGGCTCAGATCACGCACACTATAGTATGTGGTTGGCTCGTCACTGTGAGCTATAGCGCGGTCAGTGGCATGGAGGACCGTACGTAGATCAAAAAGGAAATCAAGGAAGTCATCAAGCCGCACGTCCCGATCGCCAGTGGACGGACCCTTCATTTGCACGATGAGACGATAGTCGGCCATGGCTGCCCGAATCTTAGCAACCGCCACGACGGGGTGTCCAGCGGAGACCGAGGTAGGGGAGACCGCGAGGTAGGGCAAGCAAAGGTACCGCTACCATACCCACAAGCTCGAAGTTGGCGACGGTGGCCGGTTTGTTGAGGCGCTGAGCACGGCGACCGGGCGGCGGCTCACTTAGAAGCAACTGATCGGCGACGGTGCAGCAGGACGACTCTCAGCGACGTTCAACCGAGGTCCACCAACCGAGGTTCGGCCTTGACGATCGCGTCGCCGTGCAGACAGAATGCACGCCGTGCCCACCAAGGATCCCGAATGCGCTTTGCCGCCGACCGAACATGAGATGATCGACCTCGGCCTAGCAGACAAACGCGCGCTGGTGACGGGAGCGGGCGCTGGGTCGGGACGCGCGATCGCCGTGTGGTTGGCACGCGCCGGCTGCGCGGTAGCGGTCAACGACATCGATGCTGGGCGCGCCGCCGAAACCGTTACGATGATTCGCGCCGCAGGGCACTCGGCGATCGTCTGCGTCGCCAACGTTCGTAGCGAGGATGAAGTTCAGGCCATGGTCGGCGCCGTGGTGCGCGATCTCGGCGGTCTCGACGTCGCGGTTAACAACGTCGGCATGCTCGCCAGCCGGCACGCGCGGCCGTTCCTCGACATGGACGGCGAGTACTTCCGCGACATCGTCGAGCAGAACCTGATCGCGACCGCGCTGTGCTGCCGCGCGGAGGCGCGCGCGATGGTCACGCAAGGCGCAGGCGGCTGTATCATCAACGTCAGCTCGGGCGAGAGCCAGCGGCCGGCGCCCGACCTCGCGCTCTACGGCGCCGCCAAGGCCGCGGTGAATCACTTGAGTCGGACACTTGCCTACGAACTCGGGGCCCACAGCATCCGCGTCAATGTCATCGCGCCCGGCACTATGCTGACCGAGCGCGTGCGCGCTGCGTTGTCGCCGGAGTACCTCGAAGCCTTGCGCGCCTCGATTCCACTCGGCCGGATGACCGAGCCCGACGATCTCGCGCGCACGGCGGTGTATCTCGCCTCGGATCTCGCGCGCAATGTCACCGGTCAATTCATTCTCGCCGACGGCGGAGCCGATCTCTCGCGGGACCGCCCGCAGCGATCGAGGAGGTAAGGACTGTCGCTGCTATGCGGTGAAGATCCCGGGGTCACCGGGTTTGAAGCGCTCGATCAGAAAGCGCTCTTGCGGTTTCTCCGAGGCGGTCTTGGGGATCTCGTCGACGACCTGCAAGTACGAGGGCACGAAGTTGGGCTCAAGGCCTTTAAGGCACGCCTCGAAGATCGTCGCTGGGATGAGCGCCACGCCGGGCTCGACCACGATTGCCGCAACCACGTCCTTCTCGCCCGGCGCACCCGAGGCCGCCGGCACGCCGTAGACGAAGACGTCGGCCACCGCCGGGTGTTCGGCGATGACCTTCTCCACGAACCCGGTATTGATGAAGTCGCCGTTGTGGCGAATGCTGCCGCCTTTGCGGTAGTCGAAGAAGAACCAGCCGTCGGCGTCGCGATGACCCATGTCGCCACTGCGCAACCACCCGCGCGCGGTTTTTTCTTGCGACGCCTTTTCGTTCGCGTAGTACTCGACGCTGGCGGCTTCGCCGCTCGCCGGACGCGAGACGATCTCGCCGATCACGCCCGGGGGGCACTCCTTGTCGTCTTCAGCGACGATCTTCATATCGAGGCCGGGCACGGGCTTTCCGAAACTGCCGATCGGACCATCGCCGATCGGCTTGAACGCGAGGCCGCCTTCCACCGCGCCGTACCACTCGAACACCTGCACGCCGAAGCGGCGCTCGAACGGCTGACAAATCGCCGCCGGCATTCCGGCATCAATCACCATGCGCACGAGATTGTCCGTGTCGTTGGCGCGCGGCGGCTCGCTATAGATCGCCGTCGCCATGCCACCGAGCATCGAGAAGGTGGTGCAGCGATAGCGACGACAGATGTCCCAGAGGCGAGACTTAGTGAAGCGCCGGCTGAATACCGCGCGCAATCCCATGTTGAGCGACGGCCCGAGCGTAACCGCCTGCGCGTTCCCGTGCGTAAGCGACAGACCGGTGTAGGGTCGATCATCCGGCTGGTAACCGAGCAACGCGCCGAGCATGCCGAACATGCCGAAGCGTGCGTTGGGGAATACCACGCCCTTGGGGTCGCCAGTGGTACCGGAGGTATAGATGATCTGCAGCGGATCATTCGGATTCGCCAGTCGGACATCGACCGTTACGGCCGGCATGGCGAGCGCGGCGTTGAGTGACTCGGCATTGGCGAGCGCCACCGGCTCGGGGGTCTCGCGGGTTTCGAGCGCGAGGATCCACGTGAAATCTGGGAGCGCCGCGCGCACCGCCTCCACTTGATCGAGGCAATAGTCGGCGCACACGACGCCGCGGCAACCGGACTGCCGCAGCATGTAGGCGAGCTTCTCACCGCGTGTGCGGGGATCAATCGGCACGAACACGCACGCGCTGATCGAGGCGCCGATCATGGTCTCGACGAACTCCGGATGATTGCGCATCATCAAGCCGAAGCGCTGACCGGGACTCATGCCGCGCGCCAGCAGTGCGGCGGCGATGCGATGGCCGTTGGTGTGCAGATCGGCATAGGTTCGCACTTCGTCGGGCAGTTCGGCGTTGCCCAAACTCCAGCGTTCGAACGTGAGCACGTCGAGATCCGGCTGCCGCTCGGCGCGGATCGCGACGAGGTCGGCGAGAATCAGGTCGTTGCGTTCGCGCATGGAACCGATTCCCTCAACGTATCAGGATGGTCACGCACATCGCCGCGGCGTCAGTCCCAATGGCGCCGCCGCCGTTGTGCGCGAGCGCGACGTGGGCGTGTTCGACTTGGCGCTGGCCGGAGCGGCCTTGCAACTGTTCCGTCAGCTCGACGATTTGCGCGATGCCGGTGGCGCCGACCGGATGGCCCTTGCGCAGCAATCCACCCGACGTGTTGACCGGGATTTGGCCGCCCAACTTCGTGGAGCCCGAATCAACGAGCTTGCCGCCCTCGCCCTTCGCGCACAGACCGAGCGATTCATACGCCATCAATTCGGCCGGCGCCGAGGCGTCGTGGCACTCGATCACGCTGAGGTCGTTCGGTCCGACGCCGGCTTCGGCGTACGCTTCGCTCGCGCACACCTCGACCGTGCCCGGCTCGTCGCTCCCGTGATCCCATCCGGAATGCAATACACTCGACACCACGCGCACGGGGTTCTTGATGCCGAGCGCGCGCGCCTTGCGTTCGCTGATCACCACCACGGCGGCGGCGCCGTCGCCAATCGGCGAGCACATCGGGCGCGTGAGCGGCTCGGCGATCATCGGCGCGGCCAACACATCGGCCACGCTCATCACCTCGCGGAACTGCGCGCGCCGGTTCATGCTGCCGTGCAACGAGTTTTTGGCGGCGATGGCGGCGAATTGCTCCACGGTGGTTCCGTAGTGGTGCATGTGGGCGCGCGCCGCCGCCGCGTAGATGTCCATGAACATCGACCGCTTCTCGCCCGCGCCGGTGCCCGCCGACTCACCCCCCTGCGCCTGCGCGCCCGCGCGGAGCGCTTCCAGCAGCCCGGCCATGATTTCGACATCGACCGCCCCGCTGAAGGCCGCGAAGCTCTTGCGCTTGTCGGGGTGGTAGAGCTTCTCGACCCCGAGCGCGAGCACGACGTCGTAGAAGCCCGCCGTCACCATCGCGCACGCCTGGTTGAGCGCGGTCGACGCACTGGCGCACGCGTTCTCGACGTTGACCACCGGAATGCGGCCGATCCCAATGCTGCGCAGAATCACCTGGCCGCGGATGCACTCCTGGCCGGTCACCAGTCCCGCCGCCGCGTTGCCGACGAACGCGGCTTCGAGGTCACGCGCCTCAAGCCCCGCGTCGGCAATCGCCGCATGCACCGCTTGCGCACCGAGCGCTTTGAGGCCGGTCTCCATGTGCTTGCCAAACTGGGTCATCCCGACCCCGGCAATCACCGCGTTGAAGCGCATGACAGCATCCTTTCCTTCACCTGATCCGAAAGCTCCTTCTCGCCCCGCACCTCAGATCAGCCCATGTCCTTTGATCCCGAGCGCATGCTTCAAGTAGTTGAGTTCCTCTTCGCGCCACGGCTGCGGCGCCGGACTTTGGATCATGCCGTCGTCTTTCAATTCGTCGACTACCTTCTCGCTGCGCGGGAACGGCTTGCCGTAGCGATTCAGGTGGAAGAGTTTTTCGAACGGTTGCCGCGGACGCTGGCCGCCAGCGTCGGGACTCTCGGCCGGATAGCCGACGGTCTGCAGCAGCAACACCCGGCAGGTGTCCGGCAAGCCAAGGTTGCTGCGAATCTGATCGAGATTGGGCGACCCCAGGCAGCATGTGCCGAGCCCTTGTTCGAACGCCATCAACGTCGCCTGGGCGATGCCTTGGCCGCAATCGACTTCACCCAAGCCGGGCTGCTTGAGCCCTTCACGAATCGAATCGAAGATCGGGATGAGCTGCGTTTCCAGCGCCTCTTTCTTGCCATCACCGAAGCCGAGTGCGCCGGCGGCGAGCAACTCGCGCAAGCGGTTCGATTGATCGTCAACTGCGGCGGTGTCGATGTACCAGACGATGACCACCGGGGCGAGGCGGATCTGGAAACCCGCGATCGGTGCGACCAGTGAGTCGACCACGTCCTTCGGCGCGCTATCGCGGAACACCACGACCGCACGCAAGCTGCCGACGTTGCCCCAGTGCGACGCCAGCCTCGCGGCTTCGAGCATGCGTTGAATTTTCTCCGGCTCGACCGGCTTGTACGGCAGGAGAAATCGAATCGAGCGGCGCCGGCCGATGACTTCTCTGAGTTCCATGACCCTCCTCCGGTTCTGGGTTAGAGTTTCGCCGCACCCACGATACTGAGCACGTCGTTGCACCCATCTTCGATCATCGACGCGCGCGCGTCGCGCAGCATCTTCTCGATCGGGTACTCGCGGGTGAGGCCGTTACCACCGAAGACCTGCAGCGCCGCGCTCGCGACTTCGAAGGCGGTGTTGGTGCAGAACACTTTCGATGCGATCGAGTACTGCACCAGCGGCGGGTTGGTGCTGTTGTAGAGCATCACGCGCCAGGCCAGCGAGCGGGCGGCTTCCACCTGCATGAACATCTTGAACAAGCGCGCCTTGACGCTCTGGTGCTCGATGATCGGCACGCCGCCCTGGACGCGCTCCTTGGCGTACGCCAGCGCGAGTTCGAGCGCGGCACGGCCGAGGCCGACGAAAATTGCGCCCATCGAGGCATTCGCCATCGTCAGCACGGCCTCGACGACCATCGCATAGGCGTCGGGGCCGACGATCATGTAGTCCGCCGATATGCGCACGTGGTCGAAGAATATCTCGCCCTGGTTGAGCGCGCGCTGACCGAGTTTGTCGAGCGGTTTGCCGCGCGAGACGCCGGGCAGGTCGAGCGGCACAAGACACACGCCGCCACCCTTGAAACCCTGGCTCGGGTCGACAGTGCAGAACAGCGTCGCCACCGTCGCGATGGTGCCGTCGGAAACCCACGCGGACTTCTGCCCATTGATGACGAACTCGTCGCCGTCGCGCAGCGCAACACAATTGGCTTTGAGTTTGGGATCGCCAAAGTGGCGCTCGGTCACCGTCAGTGAATCGCTGCCGTGATCGGGCTCGGTGACCGCCCAACACCCGATGTCCCGGTTCTCCGCGGTGCCGAAGCGTTCCATCAGCGCCGGGCGCGCCGACATCTGCGCGAACATCTTGTGAAAGCCGGCAACGCCGAGACTGATGGCGAGACCCGCGTCGCCCCAGCCGAGTTCCTCACAGACGAGAAAGCGCAAGCGCGAGCGCTCCAGCGGCGTCAGCTCGGGGCCGGCGTAGTCCAGCACATCGAGATCGAGCTCACGGTGCTGCCGAAAGACATCCCAGAGCACTGAGCCCGGCGCGATCACGTCGGCCGGATCCGGCAAACGATCCAACGCTATACCGGCGGGACGCATTACCTTCTCAGCGAACCGGCGCGCGCTGTCACGGATCTCCCGCTCCTGGTCGGTGAGGGTCACTTCGATATCAGCCAAGGGCATCGCGCGACCTCCCGCTGACGGCCAGCCTACCCGCCGCTAGGGCGAGTGATATGACCTCGGTCAGCGCTCAGATTGATGGGCCGCAGCCGAGTGGCGCCCCGCAGCGCGAGATTGCTCATCGCTGGCGCCTCAGGTTTCCGCTTCGTCGTAGCTGGCGACGCGCGAGAGCTTATCGGCGTCGGCGATCACGATGTCGCGGCGCTCGATGCCGATGACGTGTTTCTTCTTCAGCTTCGCCAGCAGTCGGATGGCGGTTTCGGTGGAGACCCCAACCATCTCGGCGAGCTCGCGGCGAGTGTAGCGGAGCTGGAGGCGTTTGCCCGACTCCAAGTCGCCGGTCGCGCGCGCGAGTTGCACCAGCAAACCCGCCAAGCGGCTTTCCGCGCCTTTGAGTGCGAGGTCGCGCACTTTGCGCCGAGCCAGGGCCAACTCCGCGCTGAGCGCGGCGATCAGGCGCACGCCCGTCATCGGCTGCTTCTGCAGAAAAGCGACCAATCGATCGCGTTGGAGAAAGCACAGTTGCGATTCGGTGATCGCCTCCGCCGACACCGACAAGCGCTGATCGCCATTCAGCGGCAGCTCCCCCAACACGGCGCCAGGGCCGGCGACCTCGAGGATGTGATCGCGGCCGAAACGATCGGAGTGATACAGCTTCACCAACCCGTGGCAGACCAAGTAGAGACCGGTGGTCGGGCTGCCCTCGGTGAACAGCACCTGCCGCGGCTTGTAAATCGCCGTGGTGCCGGCCGCGCGAAATTCATCGAGCGCTTCCGCCGACAGATCACAGATCCAACCTTGGTGACGGACCGGGCACGCTTCGCATTGAATCTTGCGCATGGGAGCACCTCCCCGTTGTGTCCCAAGCATTACCGCACATCGCGTTCCGTGCCGGCGGGGCGCCGAGAAGGCTGACTTTTGACGTGTCCGCCGGTGTCACTACATCAGAAATGGGAAGCCGTAATCCGAACGCTGCGAATGGGTAGCGCCGGAGGTCCGATCTTCATCCTGTGGCGAACCGAGCAGGAGCCAGCAGCGCGGCATCGAAGCGCTCGGTGCGACCGTCGAGCAGAAGCTCGGCGGCGATCCGGCCAACAGCGGGGCTGGTCTCGATGCCGCAACCGCCCTGCCCCGCCAGCCAGAAGAATCCCTTCACCCGCGGATCCTCGCCGACCACGAGTACGCGATCGGGTGCGAAGGTGCGGAGGCCCGCCCAAGTGCGCCGCAGTGTCTTCGGCGCCAGACGCGGCGCCACCTTCGCCAGACGCGCGACGGCTTCGGCCACGACCAACTCATCGGGTGTGGCGTCGCACGGTTCCATCGGGTCCTCGTCCATCGGACTCGCCAGCAAGCCAGCCGATTCGGGCGAGAAGTAAAGATGATGCGACTCGTTCGCCACTAGCGGCCAGCCGCGCACGTCGAGGTCGGCGGGAGCGGCAAAGGTGATGATGGTGCGGCGCCGCGGAGTGAGCGCAATCGGCGTCGCGCCGGCGAACGCACCGATTTGCGCCGCCCACGCACCGGCGGCGTTGACGATCCACTTCGCCTGCAATTCGCCATCGTTGGTCACCACCGATCGCGCACGTCCGCTTTCCACGCGGATACCGCGCACCTCCACCCCGCAGCGACGTTGGGCGCCGCGCTGTCCGGCGTGACGAAGATAGCTCCAGAGCAGTTCGTGAACGTCGAGATGTCCGTCTTCGGGCAGGAACACGCCGCCATCGAAGCAGTCGACCGCCAGCACGGGTATACGGGCGAGCACCTCCGACACCGACAGCGATTCCACTACCGTACCGCGACTACGCAGCAGCGGCAGGGCCTGCTGCACCGCGCTCCACGCTGGTTCTTGGAATGTGATTAGGATTCCGGCCGCGCGCAGCAACGGATGCTCGGAGAAACCGCTCGGCGGATGGCGGAAGAACGCCGCGCCCAGCGCCTTGAGTTCTTGCAACGCGGGAATCGGATCCCACTCGACGAGCGATGCCGCGCTACGGCCGGTGGTGTGATAGCCCGGCTGCGATTCGCGCTCGATGAGAAGGATGTCGCTCATCCCCTTCTCAGTCAGAAAATACGCCAGCGACGCCCCGGCAATGCCGCCGCCGATGATGATGACTTCAAAACGATCCCGGCTCTGCACGATCGACATTGGACACTGGCGGGCGACCCGCGGTCAAGTCGTGCGCCGAGCTGGGCACCGACCTGGCTTGACGCGTAGCCCTGTCAGAGCGTACACGGGGCTCCTTTCAGGAGCGCCACTCGTGTCGGAGCCCTTTAGCGAAACCGCTAGCATCGACTACCCGATCATCGACGCCGACGCGCATGTGTATGAACCACCCGGCGTGTGGCAGGAACGCGTCCCGGCGCGACTGCGGGCCCTGGCTCCAAAAGTGATGCGCGGCGACGACGGTGACGTGTGGCTGTTCAACGACGGCGAGCGCGTGCGGCCGATCGGTCTGATGGCGGCGGCGGGCGCGAGCTATCTCGATTTCCGACCGTCGGGCCTGACCTACGAAACCATCCGCCCCGGTCACTTCGAGGCAACCGCGCGGCTCGCTGATATGGACGTCGACGGCATCGCCGCGCAGTTGCTCTATCCGAGTGTCTGCGAAGAGGGTCCGCGCATGTTCGGCGATGACCGCGCGCTGCAACTCGCCTGCGTGCGCGCCTACAACGAATGGATCCTTGAATTCTGCAGCGCCGCGCCCGATCGTCTCTTCGGCCATGCGATCATGCCGTCAACCGGAGTCGCCGATACGGTTGCGGAGTTCGACTGGGCGCTGCAACGCGGCTTCGCGGGCGTGCTGATTGCGGCCTTTCCCAACGGCTCGGTCGAACCAACCACCGACGACGATCCGTTCTGGGCGCGGGCGCAAGAAGCCGGGGTTCCAGTCGCGCTGCACATCGGCAGCTTCCACGCCGACGGGCCGGTCAAGCGCCGCCGCTTCGAACCGACTGCGGTGCTACCGCGCGCCTGTATCAGCAAATCCGGCGCGAACACCGTGCCGCTGGTGCGCGCATGATCTTCACCGGGCTGTTCGAACGCTTCCCGCGTTTGCGCGCGCTGTTAGTCGAGGCGAACATCGGCTGGATTCCGGCGATGCTCGAACAGGCCGACGACATGTTCTTACGCTACCGCTGGTTCACCGACACCGCGCAGAGTTTGCCGACGATGCCGAGCCGCGTCTTTCACCGCAACTTCTGGGCGACGTTCATGATCGACACCGTCGGCATAGAACTGCGCCACCGCCTCAACCTCGATCACCTCATGTGGTCGACCGACTATCCCCACACCGGTACCGACTGGCCGAACAGTCGCACAACCATCGCGCGCGTGTTCCGCGGCGTGGCGCGCGACGACGTCAAGAAGATGTTGCACACCAACTGCAAGCACCTCTACGGGCTCCAGCGGATTCCCGATCGCCTCGCACCATGATGCTGCAGGGCAAGACCGCGGTGGTGACCGGCGCCGGCTCGGGGATCGGCCGTGCGATTGCGCTGCGTTTCGCGCGCGAAGGCGCCCGCGTGGTAGTGGCCGGTCAGCGCCGGGCGCGTCTCGAGGAAACCATTCGCCTCATCGAGGCAAACGGGAACCTCGCGCGCGCCGTGATCTGCGACGTGGCCGACGCGGCGCAGGTGCGGCAACTCATGCACGAGACGGTCGCGGCGTTCGAGCGCATCGACATCTTGGTCAACAACGCAGCCAAGAACCGGCCTGATGACCCGGTGTCTGAACGCGTCGCCGAGTTACCCGAAGCGTGGTGGGCGGCAACGCTCGATGTCAATCTCACCGGGGCCTTCCTGTGTTGCAAGTACGCGTTGCTGCAGATGACCGCAAGCGGCGGCGGTTGCATCCTCAACACCGCTTCGACTTCGGGATTGGCCGGCAACTGGAATCAGGGCGCGTATGTGGCGTCGAAGCACGGCCTGGTCGGCCTCACGCGATCGATCGCACTCGACTACGCCGCGCAGAAGGTCCGCGCCAACGCGATCTGTCCGGGCTTCATCGAAACCGAGCGCTCGATCAAGTTCTCCGCGCTCTATCGCGGCGATGATTGGCAGACCAAAAAACTGGGGGACATTCCGCTCGGCCGCTTCGGTCAGCCGGAAGAAGTGGCAAGTCTCGCCGCCTTCCTCGCATCAGACGATGCCGCGTACATCACCGGCGCGGTGATCCCCATCGACGGCGGCACCGCCGCGCGCCGCGGCTAGTGCGCCTTCCGCTGCTCGATGAGACGCGCCAAGAAGGCACGGTCGAGCTTGTCCTTCTCGCGATACGTGTCTTTCATCCGCAAGAGCAGCTCGGGGTTCGCGAACGGGATAGAAACACCGTCGACCGCGACGATATCTACGTGCCTGCGGGCCTCTTCGTACGCGATTCCGCACGCCGCCTTCATGAGGTCGACGACGATCTCATCGGCCACGCGTACCACAGCGTAGCGGTCGAGATCGTCGGAGGCCACGTCACGAACGGCTTGATCCGGTAGCTTCATCAGTGCCCGCCGCACGCGTTCTTGATTTGTCGGGGAGACGTCGATCAGTAGATCGATATCTCCCGTGGCCCGCGGGAAGCCGACCTGAATCACGGCCATGCCGCCAATGACCACGTACGCTGCGTCCGCCGCGTTCAGATCTCGGCACAGCGCGACGAGATCCGCTAGGAGCGGGGGGCGTGCTTCCGGGGCCTCGTCAGCATCGTCAGAGACCATGCGTCGCTCTCTTCGAAACTTGCGAAGCGATGCACTCCCTTGGGGACGAATGGCTTGTCACCGCGGAGACGCAGTGCGAGCTCAAGCAGGCCCGCGGTGGCTGCAAGCCCGCCTCGCCACTGTCGCCGTCCGACAACCTTCATAGGCAGCTCATCGCTCGGGAAAGGAATTCGTCGCGAATCGGCCGTCATGCGAAACGCATAGTATCACACACCCGCCAAGTCGAGCCAGGCATAGCGACTCCACAGAAACTCGTGCGTACGCCGGGTGCGATGTGGTAAGCCGCTACCACCATGCCCAAATCGGAACGGGGCCTCGGTGCGCTGATGGAAACACTCGCAGCCGCGTGGCGGATCACTCGATGCCAAGCGTGACCCACGACGGACAGCGCTGGAGCAACGCCGAGCGCGATCGCGTGGAGCTGCTGCCGTACGACCCGAGCTGGCCAGCGCTGTTCGCTGCGGAAGCCGCGGCACTACGCGCGCAGCTCGGGGAATTCGCGCCGCTCGTCATTGAACACGTCGGCAGCACCGCGGTTCCCGGTCTCGCCGCCAAGCCGATCATCGACATTGTGCTGATCGGGCCGGACACCGCTGCCTGGCCCAGGCTCATCGAGCCGATCCAAGCGCTCGGCTACGTGTACTGGGCCGACAATCCGCGGCGGGATCGGCTGTTCTTCGTCAAGGGCATGCCGCCGTTTGGCACCCGCCGCACGCATCACGTTCACGTGCGGCTGCCCGACGACGCGCAGGCCATGCTGCGTTTCCGTGACCATCTGCGCGCGCACGCCGACGTCGCCGCGCGCTACGCCGCACTCAAGTACGAACTGGCCGCGCAGAATCCCACCAATCGCGATGCCTACACGGCAGCGAAGACCGATTTTGTCAGTGAAGTGCTGCGCTATGCGGCGCCGGCGCGCTGAATTGCTGAAACGGAAATCGACCGGCAATGATCTCGTCTGCGCTACGACTGTCGATGGTTGGACTCGCGCTGATGCCGTCATACATCATGGCACAGCCGCCGCCGGCACCGGATCCACCAAAATATCGGATGGAGCTGGTCTATGTTTTCGACGGTGACAAACCGGAGTATCTGTTCGTCATCGGCAACTCGGGTTTCAAGTCCGTGGCGTCGCTGAAGCAGTTCCTGGCGACGTTGCCGCCCGGCTCGACGCTCGAATGGGCACCCGGATGCGAACGGTTCGGTGGCGAGCCGCTCTTGTCGTCTGAAGAGGACATGGCAGCCTTCAAATCGTTCTGCGCGGAGAAGCAAATCCGTTTCATCCTCAAGCCCTCGGGCTAACGCTGGCTACCTACCGGCGCGGCCGCCCATCGTCTTGACGGGTGCGCGCCAATCGGCGACAACCCTCGACCGATGGCTTCGCTCCCACTCCCGAAGATGATGCTCGGGTTTGTCGTGCGCCGTTGCACGGTGGCGCTCGGCCACGCGCCGTCGGCGAAGGAGTTCGCCGCGTGGGCCAACGCGCAGGTGGACGACGGCCGACCCGCCCGCCTGTTCGGCCGGCCGATCAGCGAACGCGAAGCCGCGCTGATCTTGCGCCATCCCGAGCGACCGGTGTCGGCGCGCGGCGCCAAGCCGCACGAACAAATCAGCGATGCACCTCCGCACGCCTCAAACGTGATTCCGCTCCGCGCCGCGGCGCGACGCCGAATGCGGTGAGAAATCGGAAAGCAGGAGTCAGGAGCGAGGAGGCAGGAGTCGGAATTTAGGAGTCAGAATTCAGAATGAGCGATTCAAAATCCCTAACCCGTAACCCCTAACCCCTGCCCCCTCATGTCCGTCGAATTCATTCCTGCTGCGCACGTGCGCGCACTGACGAAACGCATCGAAGCCGCGCGTCAGCGAGCGGTCGACCGGCTCGGCGTACCGCCAGCGCAACCCGATACGCGCTACTGGGAGGAGCTGTTCGAAGCCAACGCTGCGGAAGTGCTCGCCGCAATCCCCACCGTGCAACTCGCGACCGCCTTCGTCGTCCGCTATCGCAGCTACGGCCAACAAGGGCGCGACTTGCTCGTGCGGCCATTCGTCGCGCGCGCCGGCACCGATGTCGATACAGTCCGCCAGCTCCTCGATTGGCACGCGGCGCCCGATGCGGTCGCGTCTGCCCTCGCGAGCGCACCGACTCAGGACGTGGAGCTGCTGTACCGCCACTTCACGTTTCCACGCACGGCAGCCGGAGTGTTCGAATACTGGCTGGCGATGCAGGAACTGTGGGCGAGCGCGCGCTGGGCGCACTCGCATCTGATCGCCTCCGCCGACGAGCTGAGCCAGATCACCGCCGGCGAGGGCTGGCAGGTGATGCATCCCGTCGAGGCGTACGAACCCGCCGTCGTGCTCGCCGCCGACAGCGCGCGCCTAGCGGTGTTGGTGCAGTGTCCGATCGGCCGCTTCGAGATCGCGCTGCATCAGATCGACGTGAACGCGGATCAGTCGCTAAGCTACGGCGAGCCTGTCATCGTCGCCCACGGCCCGAAGGGATATGTGATTTGATTGCGGATTGCGGATTGTGGAATGCGGAATGCGGAATCACTCCACTGTGACGCTCTTGGCGAGGTTGCGGGGCTGATCCACGTCGGTGCCGCGGCGCACTGCGACGTGGTAGGCGAACAACTGCAGCGGGATCGTCAGCACCACCGGCATCAGCAGCGGGTGCAGGGTGGGCACGCGCAAGATGTCGGCAGCCACCGCTTCCAGCTCGTCGTCGACCGCGTCGGTGACGGCGATGATCCTGCCGCCGCGCGATTCGACCTCCTTCATGTTGCTCACCGTCTTGGCGTACACGCGATCGTGCGGCAGCAACAGTAGCACCGGCACTTCTTCGTTGATCAACGCGATCGGGCCGTGCTTCATCTCGCCGGCCGGATAGCCCTCGGCGTGGATGTACGACAGCTCCTTCAACTTCAACGCGCCCTCGAGGGCGATCGGGTAGTTGATGCCGCGGCCGAGGAAAAGCACGTCGCGTGCGTGTTCGTAGCGCCGCGCCAGTTGTTCGATCGCTGCGTCTTGCTGCAACACGGTCTCGATGTGGTGCGGAACCGTAACGAGATGCTGCAGCAACTCGCGCCCGTTCTCTGCCGTCACGGTGCCGCGGCGCCGAGCGAGGTGGAGCGCGAGCAGAAACAACGCCGTCACCTGCGTGGTGAAGGCCTTGGTCGACGCGACGCTGATTTCCGGCCCGGCGTGCGTGTACAGCACCGCGGCGGCGCGGCGCGCGATCGAGGAGTCGACCACATTGCAGATCGCCAGCGTTTGCGCGCCCCGCTCGCGCCCGGTCGCCAGTGCGGCCAGCGTGTCGAGGGTCTCACCCGACTGCGACACCGCGATCACTAGTGTGCGCCCATCGACCACCGGATCGCGGTAACGAAACTCGCTACCGTAGTCGACGTCGCACGGGATGCGCGCCAGTTGCTCGATGTAGAATTTCGCAATCAAGCACGAGTGCCACGCGGTGCCGCACGCCACGAGCGTGATGCGGTCGATGCGTTGCCACCACTCGGGGCCGAGGTCGATCTCGGGCAACGCCACGTCGCCGGCTTCGAGTTCGAGGCGACCGCGCGTGGTGTCGATGATCGCCTGCGGTTGTTCGTGGATCTCTTTGGCGAGGAAGTGTTTGTAGCCACCCTTCTGCGCCGTCACCGGATCCCACAGCACGCGCCGCGGCGCACGGGTAACCGGCGTGCCGGCGAAGGTCGACAGCTTCACATGATCGCGGGTGACCTCCGCCAACTCGCCGTCTTCGAGGAACAACACGTCGCGCGTGTGATCGAGCAGCGCGGGAATGTCTGAGGCAATCAGATTCTCTCCGTTGCCGAGCCCGATCACGATGGGCGTCGCGCTCTTGGCGGCGAGCAGCTTGTCGGGTTCGAGGTCGCACATCACCACGATCGCGAACGAGCCTTCGAGTTGCTCGATGGCGCGACGCGTCGCCGCCACGAAGTCGAGCCCCTGCTGCATCCAGTCGTCGATCAGGTGCGAGATGATCTCGGTATCGGTCTGCGAGCTGATCGTCCGCCCCTTGGCGATCATGGCTGCGCGCAGCAGGAGATAGTTCTCGATGATGCCGTTGTGGATCAACACCACATGGCCGGCGCGGTGCGGGTGCGCGTTCGCATCGGTCACCCCGCCATGGGTGGCCCAGCGCGTATGGCCGATGCCGATGGGACCGTGCAGCGGCGCTTCGCGCAGCAGCTTCTCCAACTGATCGAGCTTGCCGATGCAGCGGCGGATGTCGATGCGACCGTCGTCCGCGCGGATAGCGATCCCGGCGGAATCATAGCCGCGATACTCCAGGCGCTTGAGGCCTTGGAACAAGATGAAGCTGGCCTCGCGGTCACCGACATAGCCCATGATGCCGCACATAGCCGCGTGCCTCTATCGACTTCTGCGCTTCTTTGCCGCCGCCGTGCGCGCTCGCAGCTTGGGCACCGCGCGGCGCTTGGTGGTTGATTTGGTTTTCTTGGCCGGGGTCGCCGGTCCAGCCTTGGTTTCGCGCGCGTGCCGCGTGGCAACCCAACCGGGGCGGTGCTCCTGCCGCTTGACCGTGAAGGCGAGCGCGCCCGCGGGCACGTCCTGCATCACGGTGGTGCCGGTGGCGATGTAGGCGTCGTCGCCGATGGTGACCGGCGCGATCAGTTGGCTGTCGCTGCCGATCTGCACACGCGCGCCGATCACGGTGCGATGTTTGCGAACGCCGTCGTAGTTGCACGTGATCGCGCCGGCGCCGACATTGCTGTCGCGTCCGATCTCGGCATCGCCGATGTAAGCGAGGTGATTCGCCTTGGTGCCGCTGCCGATCACGGCGTTCTTGGTCTCGACGAAATCGCCGATGTGGACGTTGGCGGCGAGGTGCGTGCCCGGCCGCAGTTGGGCGAACGGGCCAATCTGACACCCTGCGCCGATGTGCGACTCGGTGATTACGACGCCGAACTTCACGTGCACCGCGTTGTCGATGACGGAATCGACGATGAGATCGCTGCCATCGATGCGGCAGGCATCGCCGATCTGCGTGCTACCGCGCAGGATCACGTTGGGACCGATCACCGTGTCGTGCCCGATCATCACATCCGGCCCGATGTAGGTCGTGTCGGGATCATCGAGCGTAACGCCGTCGGTCATCCACCGATGGGTGATGCGTTGGCGCAGCGCTCGTTCGACGTTGGCGAGTTCGACGCGCGAGTTCACCTGCGCCACCTCGGCTTCCGCCACGGGCGCGTCCGCGATCACGCTCCCTTGCGCCGCCGCCTGGCCGACGATGTCGGTGAGATAGAGTTCGCCCTGTGCGTTGTTCGACCGCAACCGCTTCAACGCGGGGAAGAGAAACGACGATGCGACGCAGTAGACGCCGACGTTCACCTCGCGAATCGCGCGCTGGGCGGCATTCGCATCGCGCTCCTCGACGATGCCGACAACGCGGCCGTGCTCACGGATGATGCGCCCAAAGCCGTGGGCATCGTCGATGGTCGCGGTCAGCAACGACAACACCGCTCCCGCACCGCGATGCGCAGCCACCAGACTCGCCAGCGCCTCGCTGGTCAGCAACGGCAGATCGCCGTAGAGGATCAGCACATCGCCGGTGAAGTCTGTCAGCACCTCGGCGGCGCATTGAGCAGCATGACCGGTCCCGTGTTGCTGCGACTGATGCGCAAAGCGAACCGAGTGCTCGCCACACGCCGCCATCATCTCATCCGCCTGATGGCCGATGACGACCACCACCGGATCGGCGTCAAGCGCGCTCACGGCGCGCAACGGGTAGCGGATCAACGGTAAGCCGGTGAGTGGATGCAACAGTTTGGCCTGGCGCGAGCGCATGCGCGTGCCGAGACCGGCGGCCATCACAATTGCAGCGAGTTTTTGGGGAGACGCCAAAGTGCGCGGATTATAGCGGCAGGTGGCAGACCGTCAACCGTTCGAAGCGTGTTGAGCGCGCGCGCAACGCGCGCATGCGGAAGAGGGGAGCTGCAGCCGCCGTGCACGTCTGCAGCTCCCCGCGGTTAGTCTAGGCAAGGGCTGCGTCCCTTGCCTGCCTGACCATCGAGCAGAGCAGGACACATGCCAGTGAGCGCGTGATGATCGGCAACTCGAAGCGCCGCGCTGTCGCGCGCTGTGCGCGCGGCATGTGCGTCATCGGCGATATCAATCTTGAGCAACGGCGGAGAAATTGCCGCGGGCGCGACGCGACGCAGACGACACCGCTTGCTCCGCTGAGATGGCTTCGCTATGGACGCCCGCCGGGAGGCTCTGCCACATGCCGACAGTTCACTTCGTCAAGCAGAACGTCACCGTTCACTGCCCCGCAGGCAGCAATCTACGCGAAGTCGCGCTCGCCAACGGAATCGACCTCTACGTCTTTCCAACCAACATCCTCAACTGCCGCGGCTTCGGGTTGTGCGGCACCTGTCGGGTGAAAGTGAGCAACCCCCGCGCGCTGTCCGCTCGCACTCCGACCGACGAGAAGAAGACCGGCTGGGAAGGGCCCGAATATCGACTCTCGTGTCAGACTCGTGTCCTAGCCGATGTCGAGGTGATCACCAGCCCACGCAAAGTGCTCGGCTGGATGGCCAATCCGACCTATCAGTGGATGCGCGGAGAAAAGTAGGCGGTCGGCAGGGGACGGTCGGCAGCCGGATGAAGGATCTCTTCTGCCTGCCGTCTTCTGCCGACTGCCTACTGCCTACTGCCGACTATCCCCCGGTACGCGCCGCGAAAGTACAGTAGCGGATCGCGCTCAGTCGCTTCCGCGCCCTCGACTTCCCCGACATAGATCGTGTGATC
The DNA here is from genome assembly GCA_016178705.1 of Deltaproteobacteria bacterium. NCBI lineage: Bacteria > Pseudomonadati > Myxococcota > Myxococcia > Deltaproteobacteria bacterium. The sequence goes on from JACOST010000005.1 coordinate 58,665, forward strand.
GCCACCGTCGTAAACATGGACCGTGCGGCATTCGAGCGAACCGACGGTGCCCGCGAGCAACGGCACTCCGACGCTGCCCCAGCGAAACGAAACATCGGCAAACTTGTCGCCGCCTGACTTGGCGAAGCGGCCCGAGATGGCCTCCTGATCGACGGCGAGAAAGTTGACGCCAAAGATGCCCGAGCTGAAGTGCGGATAGCTGTCGGCCTTTTTGTCGACGCACACCAGCACCAGCGGCGGCAGCAGCGACACCGAGGTGAACGCCGTCGCCGTCAAGCCGTACGGTTTGCCGTCGGCGCCGCGCGTGGTCACCACCGTAACCCCCGCGGCAAAGTGACCCAGCACCCGGCGGAACTCATTCTTGTCGATCGGCATCCGGAATTCTCCTTGGTCTGACCGCAACGCGCGGTCGCTCGGCCCGGGCAAGTGCCACCATTCGACACAGAAGGCAACCCGTGCACCGCTTCCGTTCCACCAACGTCTCGACGTATGATCCGCCGCCATGTCGTCGAGGGCCGTGCGGACACCCGCATCGACTAGTTACCTACGCTGGCTGGCGGCGCTCGGCGTCCTTTGCCTAGTCGTTGCCAGCACGCAAGTCGGTGCCATCGGCCCGAATCGTGCCGGCTCTCCCGATCTGCTGCGGCTCGAGGGCTACGTGACTAACGCCCCGGCGGGGATCAAACCGGAAGCGCATCTCGTGTTGCAGTACCAAGGCAAGGACTATGAGTTCGATCTCAGCAAGATGGTCGTCGTCACCGGCAGTCGTACCTACGGTCAGGTGTTGCAGGAGATCACGCCCTATCGCGTGAGCTTCCTCCTGCGCGGCCCATCGCCCGCCGTCGGCAAACTCACCGGTGCCGCGCCAGGGCAGAAGCTGATCGTGCTCGGCCGTCACCGCGCCGGGTCACGCGACTTGCAACTCGTCGATGTCAGCGAAGCCCCGCCCGACGCGACGCCGACCGTGCCGTAGCGCGGAAGAAATGCAACCGCCGATGCACGCCGATGAACGCCGATCAGAGTCATCCCCAAGAGCGGGAGACATCGGCACACGTCATCACAATGCCCTTGGCGATCACTCGATGAGTCGCGCCGCATTCCTCATCTGCGTTCATCGGCGTCCATCGGCGGTTTCCTCTCCTTCTGCTGATTGAGTTGGAAGGCATCTGAGGCAGGCTATGGATCAACCACTCGCGTTTCGTCCGCATCCTTGGCACGGCGTTGATCCGGGGTCGCGCTTTCCGGAGATCGTGCGGGTCTACATCGAGATGGTGCCGACCGACGGCGTGAAGTACGAGATCGACAAGCACTCCGGCTATCTCAAGGTCGATCGTCCGCAACGCTTCTCCAACTTCTGTCCAACGCTGTACGGCTTCGTGCCACAGACCTACTGCCACACGCTCGTCGCCGCGCATCCGATTCCGGGCGCGCCAACAGTCACCAGCGGCGATGGCGATCCGCTCGACATCTGCGTGCTCACCGATCGGCCGATTTCGCGCGGCGAGATCCTGCTCGAAGCGCGTCCGCTCGGTGGCCTGCGGATGGTGGAACGAGCCGAGGCCGACGACAAGATCATCGCCGTACTGCTCGGCGATCCGACCTACGGCGAGATGGCCGACATCACCCAAGTGCCGCGCGCCGTGATCGATCGCTTGCGCCACTACTTCCTCACCTACAAGGCCATCCCAGGCGAGGCGGCGAATCCGATCAGCGTCGACCCGGTCTACAACTCGATGGAAGCGCGCGCCATCCTCAACGCCGCTCGCGCCGACTACCAAGCCGAGTTCGGCGACAAGAAGAGATCATGAAACCGCCGATGGACGCGGATGGACGCCGATCGGAGCTTTCGGAAGAGCGGGAGAAAGAATGCACTGGGTGATCCAGCGATGAGCTGCATCCAATTCCCCATCGGCGTTCATCGGCGTGCATCGGCGGTTTCCTCTCCCTCCGGCTACCGCAATTGCTGACGAAAGGATTTTTGATGTCGTACACCACGTTGGATCTCACACGCGACGGACAAGTCGCCTGGCTGACGCTCAATCGCCCCGACGCGCTCAATGCGCTCAACAGCACGATGGTGACGGAGTTGCGCGACTACTTCGGCGGGCTACCCGCCGATCTCGACACCCGCATCGTCGTGCTGCGCGGCGCCGGGCGCGCCTTTTGCGCCGGCCTCGATCTGAAGGAGAACACCGGTGGCGACGGCGGCGCCGGCGCCGTGCAAGCTGCGCTGCGCGGTCAGCGCCGCATCAGCGAGCTGGTGATGCTGATGCGGCGAGCACCGCAGCCGATCATTGCCGGCGTGCACGGCGCGGCGTGCGGCGGTGGCTTCGCCTTGGCACTCGCCGCCGACGTGCGCATCGCGGGGGAGAGCGCGCGCATGAACGCCGCGTTCATCCGCATCGGTCTGTCAGCATGCGACGTCGGCGTCAGCTATTTTCTGCCGCGCCTGGTCGGCGCCTCGGTCGCGGCGGAGCTACTCCTCACCGGCCGCTTCATCAACGCGCAGCGTTCGCTCGCCACCGGCTTGGTGTCCGAGGTGGTTCCCGATGGAGAGATCGAAGCCGCGGTGCGCCGTCTCGTCGACGATATGTTGCTGACCTCGCCCGTCGGGTTGCGTCTCACCAAGGAGTGCCTGAACGCCAGCATCGACGCTGGCAGCCTCGAGCAAGTCATCGCAATGGAAGACCGCAACCAGGTGCTCTGCACGCAGACCAACGACTTCCGCGAAGGCGTGCTGGCGTTCCTGCAAAAGCGCCGGCCGCAGTACACGGAGAGTTGAACTCGTCCGTTGCGGGTTGTTGCAAAGATATCGAGCCGAGGGTCCGTCATGCCCGCGAAAGCGGGTATCCAGGCGGGGTGGTGGGCAGGTTCCAAGATGGATTCCCGCTTCCGCGGGAATGACGAATCGGATCGCCCGCGCGTCGCTCAGGCCGTGCCGGCGCTGATGCCGTTGGCGCTGCTCTTACGATTGCGCATCGCACCCAAAAATTGTCCGGCCTCGCTCAGCATGCGTTTGCGCTCTTCTGAGCTGCGCGCCATTTTCTTGAGTGCTTTGAAGATGTACGTTGGGCGGAAGTAATACTTCTTGTAAAAGCGTTCGACCGCCGCGAAGATCTCTTCGCTCGAAATATCCGGGTAGCTGACCGTGCAGCGCTGGTACCCGGCCTCGTCGTTGTAGATGTCTTGCACGAGGAAGCCGTTGTCCTTCACGTACTCGAAGAAGTGCGTGCCCGGGTATGGTGACGCGAGGGACACCTGCAAGGTCTCGGGGTTCATCTCGCGCGCGAACTGGATCGACTCTTCGATGGTCTCGCGCGTTTCGCCGGGCAGGCCGACGATGAACGTGCCGTGAATCAGGATGCCGAGATCGTGGCAATCTTTGGTGAAGCGGCGCGCGCGTTCGGTGCTGACGCCTTTCTTGATGTTCTTGAGAATCTGATCGTTGCCCGACTCGTAGCCGACCACGAACAAGCGCAGGCCGCCCTCCTTCAGCACCCGCAAGGTCTCGCGATCGACATTGGCGCGCGAGTTGGTCGACCAGCACAGGCCGAGCGGCTTGATCAACTCGGCGATCTTGCGAGCGCGCGGCGGATCGGCGGTGAAGGTGTCATCGTCGAAGAAGATCTCCTTCATCTGCGGAAAGAGCCGCTTCATGTTCTTCACTTCTTCGAACACGTTCTCCGGGCTGCGCGTGCGGTACGAGTGGCCGGTGGTGACCTGCGGCCACAGGCAGAACGTGCAGCGCGCCGGGCAGCCGCGCCCGGTGTAGAGCGACACGTACGGATACTGGCAGTACGGGCTGTTGTATTTCAGATAATTCAGATCGCGGGCGTAGATCTCGGTGACAAACGGCAACGAGTCGAGGTCGCCGCCATCGAGCGGCAAGCGCTCGGGGTTATGGCGCACCTTGCCATCGACGCGGTAGCTGATGTTGGAGATCCCCGCGCGGTCGCGTCCCTCCGCGAGGTCGCGCACGGCGTGATCGAACTCCTTGCGCACGATGACGTCGAGCGCCTCCGAGGCGAGCAGCGACTGATCCGGCTGCGCGGTCACGTGGCCACCGACGAAGGCGATGAGGCAGTCGGGATTCGCCGACTTGATCATCTCCGCGGTGCGCAGGTCGAGCTTGAAGGAGGGCGTGCTGGTGTGCAGCACGACGAAGTCATAGTCCTTGGCGATGTCGACGACTTGCTGCTGATTGAGATGTTCCGGCGGTGCATCGAGCAGGCGCGTGTTCGGCAGCATGCCCGCCGGGTAGGCGAGCCAGGTTGGATACCAAAACGACCACACCTCGCGCGTCGCCTGATAACGCGAGCCCGCCCCGCCATCGAAGTCGTCATACGACGGCGGATTCAGCAACAGCGTCTTCATCGACATCAGACCCTCCCCCTTCGGCCAGTCGCGCCGGAGCCTATCCGCGAGCGCCAACGAACGCAAGACTCTTTGAGTCCACGAAGCGCCCGGTGTGTTTTCGTGAACGGCGGAACGTCGCGACACCTGTAGGGTGGGCCCACCGCGCGGTCCGGTTCGAGCGACGGCGACTTCCCCCCGACGCACGGTGGGCAGTGTGCCCATCCTACGCGCCGAACACGGCCCACTGAGCGAGAAATCCAATCTAAGCCGGCGCAACGGGTTCGGCGTCATTGCGCAAGATCCGCCACCAGCGGGACGGTGGGGATGACCGCTCCGCCCGCAGCGCCGCAATTGGAAGCCGCACGGTCGCGGTCGTCCCTCGCCCCGGGTCACTTTCCATCTCAACCGCGCCGCCATGGGCGCTGACGATGGCCTGCACGATGAAGAGTCCAAACCCTGAGCCCTCCCGACTCGATTGTGCGCGGCGATGATCTCTCTCGAACAAGGAGGGTAGTTCCGCGGCCGCAATGCCGCGGCCCGTATCGGCGACCCTGAGGACGAGCTGGTCGCCCTCTCGAGACACCGACGCATCCACCATCCCCCCGCGCGGCGTGAACTTGATGGCGTTGTCGAGCAGATTGGACACCACACGCTCGATGTACGCCGTATCGATCTGCACGATCGGCAGATCGGTCGCCGCCGAACACTTGAGCGTGATGCCCTTGAGATCGCCGGCGCAGCGGGCGCGCTCCACGGCATTGGCAACGAGGTTTGCGAGGTCTTCTGGCGTCGGTTGCAGCGTCAGACGGCCGGCGTCGATGCGGGCCTTGTTTAACAGGTTGTGCGAAAGCGCGATGAGATGATGCGCGCTGGCGCGAATGCGCTGGACCAGTTGCGCTTGGTCGTTCGTGAGTGCGCCAGCGGCGTCGTCGAGCAGCAGTTCGGCGATCGATTGAATCACCCCCAGCGGACTCTTGAGATCGTGGCTGACGGTCGACACGAACTCCAGACGCGCGCGCTCGCGCGCCCGTCCTTCATCCTCGACGAGATGACCGAAAAACAGCGCCACGACGAGGAAGAAGGGGATGCGCAGAAGGTAGCCATTCGCGACCAAATCGCCGACCGCGACGAAACGCGACAGCGTCATCAAATGCACGAGGCAGGCAAGCACCGCCGCCCCAACCACCAGCCCCAGCCGTTCGGTGAGCGCGGCTATGAACATGATCAGGAAGTAGAGCAGGAAGAAGTCGTGGGTGACGTTGCCGGTAAGCACCAACCCGAAGCAAATCGCCACGGTGTCGAAGAGGACCACTGCGACGTCGATCACGCGACGCGAACGCATTCGCGGGAGCAGAGAAGTCAATGCCAGGTTGGACGCGAAATACCCGGCGACGAAGAGCGCGACCGCCGGAGTCGCTTGTTGGAGTCGACTGAACAGCAACAGATAGGATGTCGCAATGATGAGCACCCAGCGCAGCAGAAGCAGGGTCTGCACTCTGGATTCTTCGGGCGTCGGCTCAGCCTTGGTCATGATCGCAACCTCCCGCCCCCTCCGCCTTCCCGACCCTGGGTGAGAACGGCGCGCAGCCCGCGTAAGCAGCGGGCCTCTCACACACAGCCCGGTACCGCATTGCGGTCGCATCATGTGACATTGCACTGGCCATGCCACGCATCTCTTGGTCCGTGCGCTTCGGCACTGACCCAGGCAACCGGCGGGACCGCCGCGTCGATGACGTGAGATGTTCGCCACCGCATCCCATACAGTCGGGACAGCGCCAAACCGTTGCATCGCGATGCGTCGTGATCTCTCTGCAATCCACCACAGCACTCACATCATCGAGGTCTCCCTTCCTTCGGGCCAGCTTTCTTTGAGTCAGCGATCGTGGTTTGAGCGAGCGGTGCGCACGGCATCTCGACATCCGCGCTGGTGGTCGCTGGCCGCAGCCGCAGTGCTGCTCAACCTCGCGGCGGCGTCTACCACTCGGGCGTTCCTTGAATTGACGAAGAACGCCACCTTGGTGCCGGTTCCAGAGGTCACCACCGATCCGAACGAAGGCGTGACCGTCGGCGTCTTGCCCGTCGTGCTGATCTCCAACGACCAACAGCAACTGCGCAGCATCGTCGCCCCCGACATCCGCTACAACGACATCACCGGGGTGTATCCGTCGCTGCGGTTCTTCGACTACCCGACCGCCAAACAGAAACTCCTCCTGCAAGGCGGCAAGGCCACTAAGATCGGCGAGTACTTCGAGGCGATGTACTCCGGCGAGGATCTACTCGACGGATGGCTCGACGCGCGCGTGCAAGGCCTCCACGAGAACGATCCCTTCGAACGATTCTTCGGCTTCGGCAACGAAACCACGCAGAGTGCCGAGACCAATTACACGTCAGACACGGGCGGTCTCTCCGGCTCGCTCGGCGTGAACCTGCCGTATCATCTGCAAGCGACGACGCGCACGCGTTGGCGGGTGGTGCGTCTGCGCAAGGGCGGGATCGATAGCATCACGCAGTTGGTCGGCGATCCGCAGTACGCACAGACCCCGGGGATCGACGGGGCAACGGTGGTGGGCCAGCGCTTCGGCCTGCGCTACGACACGCGCGACTTCAGCGATATTCCCACCGAAGGCGTCTTGGCCGACAGCGGTATCGAAGTGATCGATCAGGCGCTCGGCAGTTCGGCGTCGTATGTGAAGTACGGACTCGAAGGCCGCTCGTTCTTACCGCTCAAGCGCGACAAGCAATTCGTCTTGGCCACCCAGGCGGTGCTCGACTACATCCAAGGGGGCGACCGCGCGCCGTTCTACGATCGCAGCCCGCTGGGCGGCATGCGCAGCTTTCGCGGCGCCGGCAGCAATCGCTACATCGACAACAATCGCTGCTTTCTGCGCAGCGAGCTACGCAGCAACGTGTGGCAGCCGGCGTTTCTGGTCGAGCAGTTCAAAGTCCACGGCCACATCGAGGTGGCGCCGTTCTTCGAGCTCGGGCGCGTGTTCAACTCCTCGCGCACGTTTCCGTTGCAAGACCCGCACGCCGCCGGCGGCCTCGGCTTCCGCGCCGTGATCGCGCCGCAAGTCGTCGCCTACGTCGACTTCGCCAGCACCGGCGGCGGCCCGAGCGTGTTTACGGGGGTGGATTATCCGTTCTGAATCCGTGAGGCGTGAGGCGTGAAGTCGTGAGCCGTGAATCGTGAGTGTTCGGGGCTTTGAGTAAACTGTCCTTTGATGCCACACTGCGTTCCAGCTCATGGGAGGTTCATCGTGACGACGCGCATCTCGCTTCAGGAGGCCCAGACCAAGCTACCCGAGTTGATCCACCATCTGCACGAAGGGGCGGAGGTGGTCATTACCGAGGACAGTCAGCCGGTGGCCCGCCTCCTTCCTGCCGTTGGTGCGGGCCCGCGAAAGCCACCGCGGCCCGGGACACTGCGCGGCACGGTGTTGTACATGGCCCCGGACTTCGATGCGCCGCTCGATGATTTCGAGGAATACATGGAGTGAGAGTCCTGCTCGACACCCACGCCGTCATCTGATGGGTCGATCAAGATCACCTGCTTGGCGCTGCAGCCCGTACCGCGATCATTGACCCGGCGAACGAGCTGTTCCTCAGTGCGGCAAGCGTCTGGGAGATCGCGATCAAAGTCAGCCTGGGGAAGCTCTCATTGTCGATGCCGTACCGGCAGTGGATGAACCAGGCGAGAATGGACCTCGGCGCGACGCTTCTGCCGATTACTGTGGAATACGCTGATGCGCAGACGCGTCTTCCTCTCCATCATCGCGACCCGTTCGATCGTTTGCTCATCGCTCAGGCCCAAGTGGACGGTGCACCCTTGATCAGCGGCGACGCGATATTCGATCGGTACGGCATCTCGCGCTTGTGGTAGGTCCCCTGCGTTCGAATCGGGAGAACGTGCTGTTGGTGACGGGCTCTGTGCCTACAATAGTTGGAACTCAAAGAGGCATCGTGGGCGATGCCACCGCCGGCGGTCTAGGGTTCCGTGCCGTGATCGCGCCGCAAGTCGTCGCCTACGTCGACTTCGCCAGCACCGGCGGCGGCCCGAGCGTGTTTACCGGAGTCGATCATCCGTTTTGAGTCCGTGCGGCGTGAAGCGTGAGACGTGAATCGTCGAATCGGAAGGCATCGACCGCTCACGACTCGCGCTTCACGGGCGTCTCACGACTCACCTCTCACGACTCACCGTCTAGAAATCGTTCTGATCAACCACGTCGATCGTCAATCGGGTCGTTTGTTGAGCCTCGGAATCAACCCCCGGCGATGTCGCGGTCACGAGCGCAGTGCAACGCGCTGGCGAGTTGGCTGAGGCCGCGTGAAAGCCATCCTTGCTCAACGTCAGGTTGACAAACTGGTGCGCGCGCGACCTGGGCGGGCGCCCGGCAATTGTGGTGCCCAAGGTCCCCAAAACGAAGGGACCGTTCTCAAGCATGCCTGACGGACAGGTCCCGTCTTGGATCGTGATGCTGATCTCACGAGTCGGCTGGGGCGTGCCAACACCACTTTTCGCCGTGGTAACGTCAAGCGAAACAATAGCAGGCAGACTGTCCCAGCCTCGCAGAATCGTCGCACGTATTGAGTTGAGGCTCCTAAGGACGAACCGGGTCTGCGTCGCCACCGATGGGACCGTGCCGTCGAGCACGTTGAGCTCCACACTTACGACATTGTTCTCCGGTGTCGGCTCTGTCACGTCTTGCGGTTCTGCGTGAACGCTGAACGTGAGCGTGCAGCGCTGGGGGATTTCTTTGGTCGCGTTGGGGAAGGCAGTTCGGGTCACGTGGATGCTGACACTATCGTTCGGAGATTGCGCAACGGTTCCAGCCGGGCAGTCTCCGTCGCTGCTCACCAGCCGAATCGTGTGCCCGCTCGGCAGTGGACCGGCGCCATCCCGCACCACTAGGCGGAGGTCCTTGTTGACCTCTGCACGCGTCGCCGTGAGTTGGATTGCAATCGGCATCCTGATTGACGAGAGCACCGCATCATAGACGAGCGACCAGGTACAGTTGGCCTGGCACCCGTCGCCGTCCACCGTATTGCCGTCGTCGCACGCCTCGTTCCCTTCGACTCGCCCGTTGCCGCATAGCTCGGTGCGACAGCTCGAGTCGCAACCGTCGCCGTTGACGGTGTTGCCGTCGTCACACTCTTCGGTGAGGCCGAGCACGCCGTCGCCGCAGCCGACGCGGACGCACACGGAGTTGCAGCCGTCGTCTTCGATCGCGTTGCCGTCGTCACACTGCTCGATCCCGGTGCGGACCACGGCGTCACCGCACGTATTCAGCGTGCAGTTGCTCTTGCACCCGTCGTGATCATCGTTGTTGCCGTCGTCGCATTCCTCACCCGCGGTCACAACGCCGTTGCCGCATCGCGTCACCGTGCAGTTGGCATCGCAGCCGTCGGCGTCGGTCAGGTTACCGTCGTCGCACTCTTCTCCAGGGTCGACACTGCCACTACCGCAGTCACCGTCCTGATAGCGAACAAGCACCCAATCGCCGATCCCAGACCCAAGCCTCGATGTTCCGCCCGCGACGAGCTTGCCATCGGGCTGCTGCACGAGGGCGGTGGGCCAGTCCCAGTCGGTTCCGATGTTCGTTGTCATCACGCCATCGCTGCCATACAACGAGTCCCAGTTGCCGTCGGCCGTATAGCGGGAGAGACGGAAACTCGTATCGCGCGGGGTCAAGACGCTTGCAGACGTTCCAAGAACCGCAAAAGTTCCATTGGCCCGCCGCACCAACGCGTGGCCACCGCTCACAAAATTTGCGCTCGAAACACCGCCCGCCCCGAAGGTCGTGTCGAGCGTTCCATCCGTGTTGTAGCGTTGCAGGTACCCTCCAACTCCCGACTCAGGTCCGAGTCCTACCAACTTGCCATCCGGTTGCAGCACCAAATCCTCGATTCCGTTCGCAATCGATCTTACGATTCCGACGCGGCCAAATGTGTAGTCGCGGCGGCCAGCCGACGTCAGACGTTCGAGCGAGGAGGTACACCTTTTGGCGTCGCAAGAGGTTCCGGCTACGACGATTCGGCCATCGGGCTGGGCGACAATCGTCTCCGCATAGTCATTCAATCCAATCTGGGTAAGGACGATTCCGCCTCTACCGAAGGATCGGTCTAGGCTGCCGTCTGGATTGTAGCGCACGACGCCAAACCTGAATCGCTTGGCAGGGGACAATGCATATCCGGCCGCCAGCAGTTTGCCATCGGGTTGCAGCGCCAGAGTGGTCACATATTCCGCCTGACTTGTAATCGGCGTGACGACAACGCCGTTACTGCCAAACGTCGAGTCCAAGGTCCCATCGGGGTTGCAGCGAACGAGGGCAAAGTCTTGGTCAGTCTGACTTTTCCCTAGGGCCCCACCCGCGACGAGCTTGCCGTCCGGCTGAAGCACGAGTGCGCTCGCGAAGCCTCCATAGACTGGCGAACTGGGCAAGATCGCAAGCCCATTTGTGCCGAACGTCGTATCTACGCTGCCGTCCGCGTTGTAGCGACCAAGCGCAGTCCCTTCAGCCGTCGACCCGACCGCGACCACCTTGCCGTCGGGTTGAACGACAAGGGCTGCAATCCAGCCCGATGTACCGCGAACGATCCCACCGTTGCCGAAGGTTGGGTCCAGGTCGCCCGCTGCCGCCCACGCGACCGCCGGCACAGCCAGCGTCAAGGAGATGAGTACCGCAGCGCTTCGTCGCCTCATTGCCCCCTCCTGCCGCATGCGAAGCGGCTTTCGCCTGTTGGCCTCCGACTACTGAACGAACGATGTCGTCAATAGCACGGGCTGAAACGCGCTGGCAAACACAAATGACATCGTGACTCGTGATCTGTGACTTCGTGAATCGTGAATGGCCGGAGGCGACGGCGTCAATCTCTCGCGACTCACGTTTCACGAACTCACGACTCACCCTTCACGACTCACGCCTCACCGTTCACCCCTCCGCTGCCTCCAGCAACTCGACTACGCGGGCTGAATACTCCCCGGCGCTGGGCGCGGGCGATCCTGATCGCACCGACTCGACAAACGCCGCGGCGGCGAGCGCCAGCGGCTCTTCGTCACCTCCGGCGATGACTTCACTGGGCTTGCAGTCAGAAGTTGGGATAACGTTGCCTTGCACGCTCGCCGGATCGGCGACGGCGTAGTCGAAGAACGTCAGCTTGCGCTGGCCGAAGCGGCCTTCGAAGTGCCACATGCCTCTCGAGCCAACGGCGACGACGCGCGCGGCTTTCACCGGCGACAGCCAGCTCAAGTACACATGCGCCGACACGCCGTCGCTCAACCGGATCGTCGCCACCGCCATGTCGGCGATCTTTGGTTGGATGTAACTGAACTGTTCGACACGAATCGTCGCAACATCCGTCGGTACTAGGTAGCGCAGGATAGCCAGATCGTGCGGCGCGGAGTTCCACCACACGTTCGAGTCGCGCCGAATGCGACCCATCCCCAATCGTTCGAATGAGAGATGGTACAGGCGACCGAGCCGGCCGGTGGTGATCCACTCTTTCGCGCGCCGCACCAGCGGGTCGTAGAGAAAGGTCTCGTCGACAAACAGCGTGACGCTGTGCGCAGCGGCGAGGGTCACGAGTTCACGCGCCTCGACCGCACGCAGCGCCAGCGGCTTCTCGACCCAGCAATGTTTCCCCGCGCGCAACGCCATGCGCGCCAGCTCGAAGTGCGTCGCTGGCGGCGTGGCGACCGCCACCGCGGTCACTTCCGGGTCAGCACACAGCGCGGCGGCGTCGGCGCAGGCGCGCAGGTTGTCGCCCACCGCGCGTACGCGCGCCACATCGCCGTCGCAGACTGCCTCGACACGGAGCCCCGCCGTATTGCGAAAGGTTCGCAGCAGCTTTTCGCCCCAGTAGCCCAGCCCAATCAATCCGATCGCCACGTCACTCACTGCGACGCTCCTTCGGCCCGCGTTAGCCTTGATCTGACATGAACTTCACCACCGAGAACGCAGAGATCGCAGAGGGAGAGTCGGCACGAGAGTATTCGAGCACTTTCCTAAACCCATTGGCAATGGACTTTCGCTTTGCTCCTCCTTGGCTCGGTGCTCTCGGTGTGCTCTGTGGTGAATCCGTTCATATCGCTTCACGGACATACTCGCCGCGAACTCGGTAGACACCGATGCGTTGCGCGCGATTGAAGCGGCGCAAGTTCCACCAGTTCATCAGCGCGACGCTGGCTAACAGCAGCGCAATCAACGCTCCACCGGGCGCGGCTCGCCGCACCGCGACCGTCGCGACAGCGGCCGCAACGAACGTCAGCACGCCGAAGGCCGCCTCGAACAGCCTTGGGTGCGTGAGAATGAAGCGCAGCGCCAGCACGTCACGCAGCACGATCACCGTGCGGCTGATGCCGTAGTGCGACACGCCGTGCTGACGGCGTCGATCGTTCACCGGCACCTCCGCAACCTCGTGCGCGCGCACGCCGAGAATCGCGGGCAGAAAACGGTGCAAGCCGGACGGCAGATGGAGGTCGCCCAACACCTCACGGTCGTACGCTTTCAAGCCACACCCGTTGTCGTGCACCGGCAGGCGCGTCACCGCCGCGATCAATCTATTGGCAATCATGGACGGCAGCACGCGCAGCAGCGTGCTCTCCTGGCGCTGCTGGCGCCAGCCGGTGACGACTCGCACTTCACCGTGCAGCGCGGCGAGCAAGCGCGGGATGTCGTGGGGATCATTCTGCCCGTCGCCATCAAGGGTAACGACGCGGTCGCCACGGGCCGCGTGGAAGCCCGCCGACAGCGCGGCCGCTTCGCCGAAGTTGCCGTCGAGATCGAGGACGCGCAGGCGCGGCTTCTCGGCATTCAATGCACACAACTCGGCGCGCAACTCAGTGAGCGTGCCGTCGCGGCTGCCGTCGTTGACGAAGATGATCTCGAAGTCGGAGGTCATCGCACTCACCACTGCGCAAATTTCGCGACACAGCAGTCCCGCATTGCCTGCCTCGTTGAACACCGGCACCACCACCGACAACGCCGGCAACGCCAAATGACCCGCGCTCATCGGCGGAAGAACGCCACCACCGCGTCAGCCACCCGCTCGACTTCGGCGTCGGTGAGATCGGGAAACACCGGCAACGACAGAATCTCGCCCGCGAGTTGCTCCGCGCGGGGTAGCGCCGGCCCTTCGCCGTAGGCGCGCAGCCACGCCACCTGGCGGTGCAACGGCACCGGATAGTGAATGCCGGTCTCGATCTGCGCGCGCTTCAAATGCGCGGCAAGCGCGTCGCGCTGCGGCGTGCGGATCACGTACTGGTGGTAGACGTGCACTTCGCCCGGCCGCTCTACCGGAACACCGACGCCCAACGGCGCAAACCGTTCGCTGTAAAACGCCGCGATGGCGCGCCGGCGTTGATTGCGCGTGTCGAGATGGCGCAGTTTCACCCGCAACACGGCGGCCTGCGCCTCGTCGAGCCGGTAGTTGCCGCCATAGATGACGTGATGATTCTTCCGTTCCTGGCCGTGGGTCTGCAGCAGACGCAGGCGCGTGACGATCGCATCGTCCGCGGTGGTCACGAACCCCGCATCGCCGTATGCGCCGAGGTTCTTCACCACGCCGGCGCTGAAGCAGCCGACGGCGCCGAAGCTGCCGACGCGCCGCCCGTCGCGCGCGGCACCGTGCGCGTGCGATCCGTCCTCGATCACCGCGATGCCGCGCACCCGGGCCAGATCCAGCAATGGCTGCAAGCGCAGCGGCGCGCCGTAGAGGTGAATCGCCATCACCGCGCGTGTCCGCGGCGTCAGCGCGCGCGCGACCTGCTCGACATCGGGTCCGTAACCGTCGGCTTCCACGTCCACCACGACCGGCTGCGCGCCGGTGAATCGGATCGCTTCGACCGCGGCGATGAACCCGTTGGCGTGGACGATGACTTCGTCGCCGGCGCCGATCCCCAACGCCGCGACACCAAGGGCGAGAGCTTCGGTACCCGACGAAGTTCCCACCGCGTGCGGCACGCCAACATAGGCCGCGATCTCCTGTTCGAAGGCGCGCGTGTTGGGGCCCTTGAGCAAATGCATCTCCGCCAGCATCGCCGACCAGGCCGCGGCAATCTCGGTCGCCAACAGCGCGTGCTCGCGCTTCAGGTCCAGGAGAGGAATGGTTGTGCTCATCCGATTGGCGGTGCGGTCCGCAACATGCTGGCAATGGGTCCGTCATACCGGCGAAAGCCGGTATCCAGCCGGGGGCTTGGGGCGCGATCCTGGATTCCGGCTTTCGCCGGAATGACGAGTGGAGATGTCGCTCGACTTTTGGTGCAACGCGCCCCAGCCTGTGCCGGCTTGGCGTTCTTGGCGACTCGACGGTGAAGTTCTCTTCGCATCAAAGTTCGTTCAGCCATCAGCGCGCTTGCGCACCAAAACGAGGCGTTGCTCGTCGCCCTCTTCGACCGCGGCCGGCAGCGGCACGCGTTCGTAGAGATCGCGCGGCGCCGCCGGCAACTGCTCCCACTCGCGACGAGTCATCAGTAGGTAGCGCGGCGCCGCCGCCGAAAGATCCTTCCCATACACTCCAATGTGGCCGCCCCAATAGAAGGCCGCTTCATACTCAAAGGTCCGGTAGAAGAAAAGTGGAGTCTGCGTGCCGATCACCGCGCGCACCGCAGGCATGAAGGCACGATAGGTGAGATGACCCGCAATCGCCGGCATCACAACTTGCGATGTCAGCACCGCGCCGGCGCACTGGATCAGCAACAGCGCGACGACCACCGGCGGCCACGCCCGCGCCGCCAGCGCGCGCGCCAGCCACCATGCCGCAGCAGCCGCGACCCCGAGACAGCCGAGACTCACTAGCCACTGGCCGCGCAGTGCGGCCGCGATCCACGTGCCGTACGATCCGGCCTCAGTTCCAAAGCGCGCCGCAACCCACTCGACTAGCGGCATACCGAGCGCGGCGAAAATCGTCAGCGCGATGAGCGCGCCGATCAATCCGGCAAGCGTTAGAGCGAGCCCCCGCAGCACGATACGCCACCATCCCGGCATCACATCGGTCGCACCCGAGCGCACAACATCGGCGACCCACGAACCCAGCAACAGGCCGAGCGCGGGATACAGCGCCAGCAGGTAGACGCTGCGCTTGCTGACGGCCAGCGAGTAGAGCGCAAAGACGATCACGATCCACAGCAGCATGTAGACGCGCGGGTCGCGGCTCGTCCATTCGGCGCGCGCACGCCACCACGCCGTCACCGCACCTGGTAGCAGCAACGTCCACGGTAGGAATCCCGCCGCCAGACTCCACAACAAATAGAAAGGTCCGTGGCGGTGGCCGCCTTCGAAGTCGTTGGCATCGAAGAGGCGAAACACGTTTTCGTTCAACAGTTGCTTGCCGACGAACGCGAAGCCGCCGACCCACATCGCCAGCAGGTACCACAGGCCGGCGATGCAGGTTACTGCCGTCAATCCGCGCAGCAGCCGCAAGCGACGCAGCGGTTCGACGTCGCGCTGCACGGCGCAACTTGCGCCGATCAACAACGCCGGCAACGCCACGCCCACGGGGCCTTTCGCCAACACCGCGAACGCCATCCCACCATAGAACGGCAGCAGCCAGCCCGGGCGGCCGTCGCGGCGCGCGAAGAACAAGTACGAACAGAACGCGACCACCAGGCCGAAGGTCAACGCCATGTCGACACGCGCGCCGGTGGCCGCGCGTTGCCACTCGAAGCTGGTCAGCGTGATGGTCGCCGCGCACAACCCGGCTCCGGCGCCCCACAGCGCGACGCCGGTGGCGTATGTCACCAACCCGCCCGCCAGCGACAGAGCTGCCGAGGGCAACCGAATGCTCCACTCGTCAGTGTCGCCGTGGATGACCGCGGTGAGTGCCGCGAGCCAATGAAACAACGGCGGCTTCGACGGGATCTCGCTGCCGCTCGGACCATCGCGGCGCGGAAGGATCCAGCCGCCGTCATGCGTCATCTGCCACACCACCAACGCCTCGCGCGCTTCACCGTGGGTGTGGAACGGATGCGCGCCCAGCCCCCACAGTTGCAGCAGCCACCACAAGCCGATGAGCAGCGCGGCGCCGCCCACTATCAGGAGCGGGGAGCGGCTCGGCTCCGCGCTCGGCCGCGCCGACTCGCCGACAGCCGGCATCACGTCGTCGGTCATGACAACGGGTGGTTCACGACCACAACCTTCTTGCCTTCGGCCGCAATCTCAGTCGGCGGCGAGACCAGCTGCGGCTTCAATGTTTCCAACTCCGTACGATTGATGACGAGAAAGAGTCGTATCGGCGAGGCCCAGGCCTGCAACAAGCGATCGTCTTCGCGCCAAAAGAACGCGCGCTGATCGCCCTGCTCGCTGCCAAACGTCAGCTCGCCGCGCCCGCCAACCTGCACCACGCGACGCTCGGTGTAGAACGGCATGCCCTGCACGTAGTGATGATAGATCACGATCTGATCGTCGGGACCCGCGTGGGCGTGAATCACACGGGCGAGTCCACGGTAGCTATTGGTCACATCGCGCCCGGCAATCGCCGCGCACAAGAGGAGCGACCATCCGACCGCGACCGCCACTAGCGCGCGCTGCGGCGTGGGCGCGCGCCGCGCCAGCCCGCCAGCCACCACCATCACCACACCGCCGACACCGAGCGAGGGGAGGATCCGCGGCACGATCGGGTCCGCGTGCAGCAACGCCGCGACGCCCCCGCCAATCACCATGATCCACCCGAGGTACGTAAAGACCATCCCCATCCGGCGGCCGAGCGGTACGTCCTCGGCTAACGCGACTTGCAACGCGCGCGCCGTCAGCAGCGCCAGCGGCGGAAACGCCGGCAGAATGTAGGTGATCAGCTTCGAGGCCGATAAGCTGAAGAACCCAATCACGACACTCGCCCACAACACGCAGAACCAGGTGCCGTCCGACCACGTCGTCACGCGCGGCAGCGCCCGCCAGCGGTGCGGCAACAACGCGAGCGCCAAACTCCACGGCATCAACCCGAGCACCACGAACGGGAGAAAAAACCACCTCGACTCCTGATGCTCATCCGGTGAGACGAACCGCTTCACATGTTGATCCATGATGAAGAAGTTCAGAAACTCCGAGTTGCGAGTGCTCACCAAGACGAACCAGGGTAACGCCACCAGGGCGAACAATCCGATCCCGATCGGATCGAGCAGCGGTACAATTGCACGCCAATCGCGCTGAGTGATCAGGAAGGCGACGACGATTCCACCGCTCAGCACGACAGCCACCGGCCCTTTGGTGAGGACGCCGAGCGCCACCGCGACATACATCAGGCGATAGAATCGCGGCCGCCGCGCGGCGTCGTGGTAGCCGAACCAGAAGCACACCAGCGTCGCGGTCAAGCACGCCATCAGCGTGGCATCGAGAGTGAGGGTCTGTCCCAACGCAAAGAACAGCGGTGAGGTCGCCAACACCACCACGCCGACCAACGTCGCCCATCGATCGTAGATGCGCCGAGCGATGATCCACGTGAGCGCGAGCGTCAGCAACGCCGACGCGACGGGCACGACGCGCGCCACCCAGTCGGTGATGCCGAAGATGGTGAACGTCAGCATCGTCAGCCAGTACACCAGCGGCGGCTTCTCGAAGTACTTGACGAAGTTCAGCGTCGGCGTCACCCAATCGTGCCGCACCAGCATCTCGCGGGCGATCTCGGCGTAGCGCGCTTCGTCGGGTTCGGCGAGCGCGCCGAAAGCGAGCGAGAAGGTGTAGGCCACCACCACCGCAGCCGCGAACACGAGTGTTACCCACGACGGAATCGCTCCCGCGGCTTCATCGAGAGCCGGGGCCGGTACAGCGGTCATTGTTGGGTCGCAACCGTTCCGTGCCGGCCGGCGAGCGGGCGCGCGACGAGGTCGTGGATCGGCAACTCGGGGGCGCGCAGCTGCTTCGCCTCCGCGTCTAGGCGCACGAACTGGACGTCGCGCTTGACCGCGGTGAGCAGCGCCCTGAACAAGTCGAGGTGCGGCATCCCCTCCATCTCCGCATGAATCGTGTGGACGTTGAGGCCCGCGTGCACGCATCCCAAATAGTGACGCACCAGTTCGGGAGTCGTGGTCGCGACTTCGCCGTAGGTTTCATCCAGCGTCGGCCAGGTACTCGGGATCTCCGGCGTCGCAAAGACATGGCCGTCGACGCGCGGCCGGTACGGCGCCGCGCCGCGCGTGCAACTGTGATAGAGCAGCGCAGCTTCATCGAAGCAGGTCAGGCTGTTCGCCGTGCATTGCCATCCGGGCGCGGCGAACGAACGCGCCGGGTGACCGAGAATCTCTGCGTAGACATCGCAGCCGCGCCGAAACTCGGCGCGCACCGCAGCCAGCGGAAGGCGGGCGAGACGATCGTGCCAATAGACGTGATCGTAGCCGTGGACCCCGACCTCGTGTCCGGCCGCCTCCACTGCGCGCATGATCTCGGGGAACGCGCGCGCGATCTGCGGCCCCGGCAGCAACGTGCCGTACAGCACCGTACGCCAGCCGTACATACCGACCGCGTTGGTGCGGCGCATCTTGCGTACAAACCCGGGATGGAACACCCGCCGAATGGCGCGCCCGGAGTGATCCGGACCGCACGAGATGAAGAACGACGCGCGCACGTCGAGGCGCTCGAACAGCGCCAACAGCGCGGGCACTCCGCGCTGCATGCCGACGTGCGTGTCGATATCAACCTTGAGAGCCAGTCGAGCGGACACGATTCAGTTTTCGATGTGCGATGCGCGAGGCTTGATTGCTACCGCCGGGGCATCAGGTCTGCGTCGTGCGGAACCACTCGATGGTTTTGCGCAAGCCATCGGCCAGCGTGGTCTCCGCCTTCACGCCGAGCACCTCGTGCATCTTGGTGTTATCGGGCACCCGGCGCGGGATGTCCTCGTAACTGGTGCCGTAGACCGACTCCTGCGTAACGAACTTGATGGTCGACGACGAGCGGCCGATCGCGATCATCGTCTCGGCCAATTCCAGGATTGTGGTCTCGACCGCGGTGCCAATGTTGAACACGTCGCCTTCGGTGTTGGGGGCGGTGCCGGCTGCAATGGTGGCCTGGACCGCGTCGTCGACGTAGGTGAAGCAGCGCGTCTGCTTGCCGTCGCCGATCACCGTCAGCGGCTCGTTGCGCAGCACCTGCCCCATGAAGATGGTGATGATGCGGCCGACGTCGAGGCGGTCGAGGCGCGGACCGTAGACGTTGAAGTAGCGCGTGATCGTCACCGGCAACCCCATCTTGTGATAGGCGAAGCAGAAGTGTTCGCCAACCGCCTTCGAGGTCGAGTAGCACCAGCGATCGATGCGGGTCGACCCGAGCAAGCGGTCGTCATCCTCGCGCCACGGCACTTTCGGATTGCGCCCGTAGACTTCCGAGGTCGAGCCGAACACCACCTTCTTGCCGTGCTTGAACGCCAGCTTCAGAACGTTCTGCGTGCCGTTCACGTTGACGTTGAGCACTTCGTAGGGATCGCCGACGTAGTACTCGACGCCGACCACCGCCGCGAGGTGGTAGACGAGATCGGCGCGGGCAATCAGTCCTTCGAGGATCTCGACGTTGAAGATGCTGTCGCGGATGTAGTGAAAGCCCGGCTTGCCCATCAGGTGACGCACTTTGGCGACGGTGCCGGTGTCGAGAATGCTGACATCGTCGCCGCGGGCGAGAAAGGCTTCGGACAAATGTGAGCCGACGAAGCCGCCGCCCCCGGTAATGAGAATTTTCATGTCAGCAGCGCTCCTTCGGTAATGTCGTAGCGGCGCGCCCCATCGCTCGCCGAGTGCTCGTGTGCTTCGCTCTCCAACTGCACGCGGGTCAGCCGCAGCACCCCGCCGCCGGTTTGGACCACAATCCCGCCGTGCGCGCCAGCCTCGACCGCCAGCACTTGTCCGGGGCGCGGCACCGCGCCACCGCGGTCGACGGCCGGCGCTTCAACGCGCTGCGCCTCCCAAACGAACAGTTTGCGCCCGCGCCAGATGCCGAAGGCGCCGGGATAGGGGTGGGTTACCGCGCGCACGAGATTGCGGATCGTGGCGGCGTCCGCGCCCCACACGATGCGGCCATCGTCGGGCTTGCGGCCGCCGAAGTAGCTGGCCGCACGATGGTCTTGTGGGATGCGCGGGGCGCGGCCGTCGCGCAGCAACGGGTAGGTGTCGCGCATCAACACGGCCGCCGCCTCGGTGAGCTTGCGAAACAGCGTCAGGGCAGTGTCGTCGTCGCCGATCGGCACGGCGCGTTGCGCGACGATGTCACCGCGATCCGGTTTCACCTCCATATAATGAAGGGTCACACCGGTCTCGCGCTCGCCGTGGATCAACACCCAGTTGACCGGACAGCGGCCGCGGTAGCGCGGCAGCAGCGAGCCGTGCAGATTGAGCGCCCCGCGCGGCGCCAGCGCCAGCAACTCGGCGCCCAGCAGTTTGCGATAGTAGAAGGAGAAGATGAAATCCGGCGCCCAGCCGCGTACGCGCGCGATCCACTCGGGCGCGTTGACATTGTCGGGCGCGAACACCGGGATGCCGTGCGACGCGGCGAGCACGCGCGCCGAGCGGAACCAGACTTCTTCGCCGGGATCGTCATCGTGGGTAAACACGGCCGCCACCGTGGCGCCGCCTCGCAGTAGTTCCTCCAGGCAAACGTAGCCGATGTCGTGATAGGCGAAGACTACCGCGCGCATGGCATCATCACTCACAATCGTTAGAGCCGATGAATCGTGCGGATCCGATAGGTCGGACGGCGGCGCACTTCGAGATAAATTCGTCCGACGTATTCGCCAACCAGTCCCACCGCGAAAATCAGCACGCCGATGAACACGAACAGAATGGCGAACAGCGTGAACACGCCCTCGCTTTCCGGCCCGACGAAGAAGCGGCGGATTAGCAGGAACACACCGAAGCCGACGCCGGCGAAGGAGACAATCAATCCCGCCAGACTCACGATCTGGATCGGCAACAGCGAAAAGCCGGTCATCAAATCGAACGACAGGCGCATGAGCTTGAGCAGCCCGTACTTCGACGTGCCGCTGAAGCGGTCGGCATGCCCGACCTCGATCTCCGCCGTGCGCTTGGCGATCGAGTTGGCGAGCGCCGGGATGAAACTCGATCGCTCGTCGCAATCGATGATCTGACGCACCACCGCGCGCCGATAGGCGCGCAGCATGCAGCCGTAGTCCTTCATTTTGACGCCGACCGTGCGCGAGGTCAGTTCGTTGATCGCGCGCGACGCCAGTTTGCGGAAGGTCGGGTCCTGACGCGCCTCCCGCCAGCCACCAACGACCTCGAACCCCTCGTCGATCTTCGCCACCAGCCGAGGAATTTCTTCGGGCGGATTCTGCAGGTCGCCGTCGAGCGTGACGATGATCTCGCCGCGCGCGGCGGCAAAGCCGGCGAGCACAGCGGCATGCTGGCCGAAGTTGCGCGTCAGCTCGATGATGCCGACGTGCGCATCGCTCGCGCTGATGCGCGTGAGCGCCTCGAGCGAACCGTCGGAGCTGCCGTCATCGACGTACCAGATCTCGTACGACCGCCCGAGTTCGCGCATCGACTGCACCAGCCGAGTGTGCAGCGTCTCGAGGTTCGCCACCTCATTGTAGATCGGGATCACCACCGACACGTCGATCGCGGCGGGCGTCGTCTCGGGAGGTGCGTCCATGACATCCATGGCTGGTACGGAGCGGGCGGGTAACACCGCGAAGACATCCTTTCGGTTGGTCGAGTGCAGACCACAAACGGCTACGGAATTCAATTTGGTGAGCTTGACGCCTGCGGTTGCGGCCGTTATCACCAGCCGCGTTGCGGCTCACATTCCACCAATCGGCTCGCGCCGCGCGCCCAGGCATCCTGACCGCGCTCGTCGTGGTGGCCGTTGCCGGCTGCGCGCCGGTGCACGCGCGCAACCTGCCCGCGCATCCGTCCACGACGCCAGCGTCATCGTCAGCCACACTGACCATTCACGAGCCGGTGGGTATGGCGCGCACGAGTTGGCCGGTAAGCACCGGCGTGCCGTTTCCTCGCGGCGTTCTACGCGAGGCTACGACGATCGCGGTGAAGACGAGCAAGGGCAGCGCGCTCCCGGTCCAGACTCGCGTGTTGAGTCGGTGGGACGATGGCAGCGTGCGCTGGTTGCTCGCGGACGTTGCCGTCACCATCGCGGCGCACGACACCGCGAAGCTGACCGTCACGGCCAACGGAGCAGCTTCACCGGCGTCGAGATCGCGAATGCAGGTCGTCGAAGGCAGCGACGGCGTGGCCATCGACACTGGTCCGTTGCAGTTCACCGTGCCGCGAACGACCTTCGCGATCCTTGACGACATCCGTTTGCACGGACACCCATTGCGCGCCGGTCCGTTGCGCGCGTTCATGACGCTCGATCAACGAATCGAACCGCGGCCACCGCGTGCCGTCACCGTACGCGAGAACGGTCCGTTGCGCGCGCAAATCGAAATGCGCGGACAACTCGCGCCCGGCTTCGACTACTTGGTCCGCGTCCATGCGTACGCCGGTCAGCCGTTCGTGCGCATCTTCTTCACCTTCGTCGCCACCGGACCAGCTGAAACTACCGCCGTGCGTCAACTCGCCATCACGTCAGCGCTGCCTGCATCGACCTATCGACTCGGCCTCGAACATGCACCCAGCACCGGGCGTGTCCCCAAGGCGGGCGTCAAGTTGATCCAGCTCGACAACCAAGTCTTCCGCCTCAACGGCAAGCGGCACCAGGGCCACGCGGCAGGCTGGGTCGAAGCCAGCGGAGCGTCCGGCGGCATGGGCATCGCCAGCCGTTTCTTTTGGCAGGAGTACCCGCAGAGTTTCGAAGTCATGCCCACGACGCTCACCTACAATATGTGGGCGCCGAGCGCCGTGCCGGCGCAAATCGGCGTCGGCGCGGCGAAGACCCATGAGTTCGTCGTCAACTTCTTCGATACAATGCCGCCTGCGGAGACAGCCGCAGCGCTCGCCGAGCCGCTGACCGCGCAGATCGATCCGCTGTGGAGCGCCGCGACCGCGGCCTTGCCGAACGCGATCGCACCCGGCAAGGATACCGACGCCTTTCTCCATCGACTCAACAACGCCCTGCCGGACGTTGAATCCCACACCGCCGCGGAGCGATGGGACGAAGCGGCGCACGGCGATTGCCCGCCCGCCGGGAGCGAGCGTGTACGCATCGGCGCCTTCGGCATGCTCAACTGGGGCGATTGGAACTACCCCGGGCTGCACGACACCACGAAGGGCTGCGATGCGTGGGGCAACCTCGAGTACGATCTGACGCAAGTCGCCGCGCTCGCGTTCGCCGCCACCGGTGCCGCGACCTACCACGAGTTGATGACCGCCGCCGCGCGCCACTTCATGGATGTCGACGTCATCCACGCCCAGCCGCAGCAGCCGAAGTGGATCGGCATGAATCATCCCAAGAACCCGCTGCACTTCAGCTTCGCGCACAGCGGTGTCGATCTCGGCCACACGTGGACGGAAGGTCTGATCTCCTACTTCTACTTGACCGGTGACGACCGCGCACTCGACACCGCGCGCGGCATTGCCGACTACCTCGTGCGCCGCCTGCAAGCCGGCGTCGTGCGCGGCAATCCGCGCCAATGGGGCTGGCCGGTGATCGCGTTGCTGGCGGTATCGCAGGCCACCGGCGAGCCGCGCTACCTCACGGCCGCGCGTGACTACGCGCAGCGCGGGATGAAAGCGTTCGCTCCGACCGACCTCAGCAGCTGGAAGATCGGCATCCTCGCCGATGCGTTGGCCAACACGCACGCGGCGACACGCGATGCCGACATCGAACAGTGGCTGCGGACCTACGCAGGCGCTGTCGCAGCGAAACCTGACGGCGATCTACGCTTGTACCCCGCCGTCGCCTACGTCGCGGCGCTGACACACGACGCTCGACTGGCGGCCAGCGCCCGCGCCGCGGCTGATCGCATCCAGTTCGGCAGTTGGGCCAAGCCCTTTACGATCGCCGGCCGCACCGGTTTTCGGATCTTGTCGTTGTTAGAAGCAGAAAGCGCAAAGTCGAAAGCAGAAAGCCAGATGCATAGATGACGCGACCGGTGCTCGTCTGTGCTCACGAATCACGACTCACGAATCACGGCCCACGACATCACCATTTCGCGCCGTTCAGTACGTGCACCGCCCGCTTGGCCTTGCGGTCGCGGCGCAGCAGAACATACAGCGCACCGGCACCGCCGTCGCACGCGCGGGCGCTGGCAAAGGCGAGGATGAATCGTGACCACCGCCCACGCGCCAGCCAAGTGGCGACGCGCTGCTTCAATACCGGGACGTGATCCTTCGAGTTGAGCCCGCGGCCGTGAATGATCAACACGCAGCGCTGCCCCGCTTGATGCGATGCGAACAGGAAGCGATCGACAGCGACGCGCGCCTCAGCGGCGGTGAGGCCGTGCAGATCGAGGTGCGCTTGATACGCGAACTCCCCGGCGCGCAGCCGCTTGAGTAACCGCGGGTCGACACCGTCTGCGATCCCCTCCACGTGTTCATCGCTGTCGCTGATGTCGAAGTGACCGGTGCCGGCCACCAGTTCCGACAACTCCGCGAAAGCTTCCGCGTCGGCACTGACAACCGCGCGGGCAGCCGACGCCGGGGGTGGGACATCAACACGCGCGCGTTCGCGCTCGCCGAGTTGCCGAACGCCGGCCATCTCATTCAGAAACGCGCTCAGATCGTCGGCGGCGGCCAGCGGTTCCGGTTGTAGCTTCTGCACCGGTGCGACCGGCGTCACCGCAACCGCCCGCTTGCCGATTTGGCGAAACGGTTGGTACTTGAACTCTTTGGTCGCCGCCGGGCGCTTGTCTCGTCGCCGCATGCCACACGTCGTCGCTGTGGCCAACGTTAGCCGTCCAACCATATCAATGGAAGGCAGCGCCCGTCAGTATTCTTATCGGTATTCTTCTTCTCGGCCGAGGCGGCTTTGCAGAAGCAGGCCCTCGATACGATCGCTTCGCGATCTACTCGGGCAAACGGATTCGGAAGAAAGTGAAGAGAAACCGCATCCCCGAGTAGCCGGCCTGAGTAGCAGCCGCAGGCTTCATATCGAAGGGCGGCGTATCAAGGGGCCACTTTTCGTGCAAGGACCCCGGGGCTGGCAACGAGGTGCAAGGTTCGCTATCTGAAGTCTCGCTCTGCCATCAGTATAGAGGCGACGACCATGGCCAAAGACAAATTGTACGCCGTCCCGCGCCCGCTGGTGACGGATTTCACCTTCAGCGCCGACACCGCTGCGGTGTTCGACGAGATGCTGATCCGTTCGGTACCCTTCTACACCGAGGTCCAGCGCATGATCAGCGAGATCGTCGGCGACTTCGCGGTGAGCGGCAGCAACATCTACGACTTGGGCTGCTCGACGGGCGCCACTTTTCGCATGCTCCAGTCGATCGAGCAGGACGTAAACTTCATCGGCATCGACTCCTCCGCCGACATGCTCGAGCGCGCCGCGGAAGAACTGCGCCAGGCGAATTTCACTCGCCGCCACGAATTGCGCCGCCAGGATATGCACGAGGGGCTGCACCTCGAGAACGCCTCGGTCGTCATCATGAACCTCACCCTGCAGTTCGTGCGCCCGTTGTTTCGCGAGCGCGTGATGCAAGCGATCTTCGACGGGATGAACCATCAGGGCTGCCTCATCTTGGTCGAGAAAGTGTTGGCGGAGGAGTCGCTGATGAACCGGCTGTTCATCAAGTACTACTACGATTTGAAGCGGCGCAACGGCTACTCGGACATCGAGATTTCACAGAAGCGCGAGGCGCTTGAGAACGTTTTGATTCCGTATCACCTACGCGAGAACGAACTCTTGCTGCGCAATGCCGGCTTCCGCTGCACGGAAGTATTCTTCAAGTGGTACAACTTCTGCGGCCTGCTGGCACTGAAATGAGCATTACTCCCGAATCGCGGGCCAACGCGGCGCCACCGGCGAGCGGCGCCGTGCAAAGCATCGGCCGCTTTGTCTTTCGCTTCCGCGACTACTTGGCGCCGACCGGGCTCGTCGTGATCTTGCTGCTCACTCACCCGGAACACCTCTTCGGTAGCAAGGTGGCCAACATGTGGGCCGACCTGTTGGGGCTGCTGCTGTGTCTGACCGGCCAAATCGTGCGCGTCACCGTGATCGGCTACGCCTACATCGTGCGCGGCGGCGCGAACAAGCAACTGCACGCGCCCACGCTGGTGTGCGAGGGCTTCTACGCGCACAGTCGCAATCCGATGTATCTGGGCAACTTCCTGCTGCTCACCGGCTTGGCAGTCATCTACAACTCGCGCTGGGTCTATGCCTTCGCGCTGCCGGCCTACCTCGGCGGCATTCTGTCGATCATCCGGGCGGAGGAGTCTTTTCTGCACGAGAAGTTCGGGACGGACTATACCGACTATTGCCGGCGGGTGAATCGATTCTGGCCCCGACTTCACGGGCTGCGGGAGACCCTCGCGCCCATGACGTTCGATTGGAAGCGGGTGTTGCGCAAAGAATACGGCACTACCTTCGCCTGGACGTCGGCCGCGATCGCCATGTTGATCTGGGAACGGCTGGTCCATTTCGGCTACCACGCCGAGGCGGGGAAAATCATGTTCCTGGCGCTCGCTTACGTGCCGATACTCGTCGCGTACGGCACCGTGCGCTGGCTCAAAAAAACGCACCGGTTGGATTCTTGAACCGGGCTTCACCGCTTCCAATGAGTACTCCAACCGACGAGCTCCTGGTGCGGCGTGAGCCGCCGCTGGCGTGGGTGATTGTCAACCGACCGCAGGCGCGCAATGCCATGACTCGTGCGGTGTGGCAGGCGCTTGCGGCGCAGGTGAACACGCTCGGGCAGGATGCGGGCGTGCGAGTCATCATCGTCCGCGGCGCCGGCATCGACGCGTTCATCTCCGGCGCCGACATCTCGGAGTTCCCGGCGATCCGCGCCAACGCCGCGATGACCGCCGACTACGATCGCGATACCGCCGCCGCGTGGCAGGCGATCACGGCAGCACCGCAACCGGTGATTGCGATGATCAACGGGCTGTGCTTCGGCGGCGGCTGCGCGGTGGCGCTGGCGTGCGACCTGCGCGTCGCCGCCGATCACGCGCGCATCGCCATCCCCGCCGCGCGCTTGGGCTTGGCGTATCCGCTCGACGCCATCGAGCGCTTGATCCACGTCGTCGGCTCGAGCGCCGCCGCTGACATCCTGCTATCGACCCGTACGATCGACGCGGCGGAGGCGCTGCGCATCGGTTTTGTCAGCCACGTGGTGCCACACGCGGAATGCGAAGAGTGGACCCGCGATTACGCGCTGCGCATGGCCGCGAACGCGCCGCTGACGCTGGCCGCCCACAAACTCGCGATTCAAGAATCGCTCAAGCCGCCGAGCGCTCGCGACACTGCCGCGATCCGCGCTGCCGCCGTGCGCTGCTTCAACAGCGCCGACTACCAAGAAGGCATCACCGCGTTTCTGGCGAAGCGCACGCCGCGGTTTGAAGGAAAGTGATGCGGCGCCCCTCCAAACGGGCTCGCAAGCCACTCGCCGAGCGGCGCTGATGTCGGGACCACTCACGGGTCTTCGCGTCCTCGATCTGACCCGCTATCTCGCCGGGCCGTACTGCACGATGTTGCTCGGCGACATGGGCGCTGAGGTGATCAAGATCGAGCCGCCCGCTGGTGCCCGCGCGTTTGCGCAAACCGCGCGCGGCACCGATAGCTACTTTTTTCTCTCCGCCAATCGCAACAAGCGCAGCGTCACGCTCGACGTCAGGCGTGACGAGGGGAAACCGGTCTTCCGTCGATTGGTAGCCGCCGCCGACGTTGTCGTCGAAAATTTCCGGCCGTCGGTCATGCCGCGACTCGGGTTGGGCTATGGCGATCTCGCCACACTCAATCCGCGGCTGGTGTACTGTGGGATCTCCGGCTTCGGCGCCACCGGTCCGTACGCGGAACGACCGGGCTTCGATCAGATCGCGCAGGGCATGTCGGGTCTGATGAGTGTGACCGGCACTGCGGAGAGCGGCCCGCTGCGCGTTGGCATCGCCATCGGCGATTTGCTCGCCGGCACCTTTGCGGCGTGGGGGATCACGCTCGCGCTCTACCAGCGCACGCAGTCGGGCCGCGGTCAGGAAGTCACCACCTCCCTGCTCGAAGCGCTGGTTGGCGTGCTGTCGTGGAGTGCCGGAATGTACTTCGACAGTGGTCAGCCACCGCCGCCGGCCGGCAATCATCATCCGCTGGCATCGCCGTACGGCGTGTTTCAGGCACGCGATCGCGCGTTCAACATCGCCTGCGGCAACGAGCGTCAATGGCAGCAACTGTGTCGCGCGCTCGATTGCCCCGCGCTGCTCGACGACCCGCGCTTCCGCGAGCCCGGCGGCCGAGTGAAGAACCGCGCCGCGCTGACCGCGTTGCTCAACGAGCGTCTGGCGACCCACGATGCGGCCGCGTGGGTGGTCCTGCTCAATCAACACAACGTGCCATGCGGCCCGATCAACAACATCGCCGAGGTCTTCGCCGATCCGCAGATCCACGCCCGTGCGATGCTCGTCGAGTTGCTCCATCCCATACTTGGGACCTTCAAGACGACGGGCATTCCGGTCAAACTCAGCACGACACCGGGCGCCGTCGCGTCTCTGCCGCCGACACTTGGTGCCGACACCGACGACGTGTTGGCGACACTAGGATATAGCGGCGACGAAATCCGCGCCTTGCGCGCGGCGGGCACCATTTAGCCCTGATGAGACATAACATGGGCGGCGGGGTTGCGGTTTGTCCGCGCAAGCTGCGCGGTTGGGCAAGGTTTCGCGTGCATTCCTGACGTCATTGAGAATGAGGTCTTGGGAGGGCGAGGCTCCCGCCGAGCCGCGGCACCATCGTCGCGCGGCTCGCCGGAAGGCTCGCCCTCCCAGATTCGCCCACCGATCTTTTGTCCCATCGGGGTTAGATCGGTGCTGTGCGGCCGCGCGCTTGCGCCAGCGCAAGTTGCTGCGCTATGAGCAGCAACATGACACGCAAGACGGACTCACACACGCGGGCCGTTATTGGGAGGTCCGCAACGAGTCGTTCGTAGTTCGCTGACGGACCGCTTGATCAGTTGCGCAGCGTCAGTGGCGCGCTGAGTCTGACCGCTCGTCAGCGCTCCGGACTACACGTGCCGCCAAGGTCGTCAGCGAGCGACACGCCGAGGAAATGCTGTGAACTGTGCCAACTTCGTTGCAAACGGCGCCCACTGGCGCCACCTCGGCCCCGCAGTGCTGACACGCGGTCGGGCCGGCGGCTTCGACTGCGGCGTGGTTGGCGACCCGTGCATCGTGTGGGATCCTGAGATCGCCAACTGGCGCATGTTCTACTTCGCCGCCGGCGATCAGTTCAGCTCGGTCGCCACCGGCGTGGCCATCGCACGTTCCCCCAAACATGTCGACGCCGGCGATTGGGTGCGCACCGGGCGCCTCCCGATCGAAGGTCCTCACGCCGCGCTGTGCCACAAGTTCTGGGTACTGATGGATCCGCACACTCCCGGTCAAGCCGCGTGCGTCGGTGATGAGTACGTCGGATTCTTCACCAGCCTTTACGACGGCGCGAAGGTGATCTGCCGCGCACGCGCCCGCTCGCTGAGCGGCCCCTGGCACAGCGACGGAGCGCCGGTGATCGCCAAGGGCAGCCAGGCCGCGTTCGACGGACGCGGCGCCGATGCAGTCACCGCCTACTGGTTTGCCGATCGTGGTCGCATTCTGCTTTTCTACATGGCGTACCCGGCCGAGCCGCAGAGCGAGCAACCGCTGTCACCGCTCGGCCCTTGCCAAGCCGTCGCGCTGCTCGACCCGATGCAGTCGGAAGCGGAGAAGCTCGGCCCCATCCTGCGGCCAGGCAGCGCGGCGCGCCATTGGTGCAGTGGATGGATTGGGGGCTTGCAGCTCTTGCCGACCGCTGATCCACAATGGGTGGCGTTAATCAATGGGTCGGCCACGCCAGTGTACGAAGGTCACGGCGAACCCGACCCGAGCGTCGGTGGTTGGGCGCGCTGCGACGAAGCGTTTCCGGTGTCGGGCTGGAAGTTCGACCTCAAGCAGAGCCCGATCGAACTACCCTCGCAGCTCTCCATCGCGGCCAAGCAACACGGGGAGAGCACCAACCTGTGGCGCCACTATCTGCTCGTGCTGCCCGACGAGCGCGCCCGCATCTACTACAACTCGGGCACGTACGGCGCGGAGCAACTCTACGCTCGTGTATGGCACGTGTGAACTCGTGATTCGGGCGCGTGACTCGTGCTAAGAGTGACGAGCCATGCGTGAGAAGTCGTCCCGAATACGAGCCACGAGCACGCATCACGCCCCGACCGACATTCTCGCCGAGCGCTATGCCAGCGCCGCGATGGCGGCGTTCTGGTCGCCCGGCGGAAAGATCGTGCTCGAACGCGAGTACTGGATCGCGGTGCTGCGCGCGCAGCGCGCGCTGGGTATTGCGATCCCCGCCGCCGCCATCGCCGCCTACGAACGCGTGAAGGACCACGTCGATCTCGACAGCATCCGCGCCCGCGAACGGGTCACGCGCCACGACGTGAAGGCGCGCATCGAGGAATTTTGCGCGCTCGCCGGCCACGAGCACATCCATAAGGGTCTGACCAGCCGCGACCTCACCGAGAACGTCGAGCAACTACAGATCCGCCGCTCGCTCGAACTCGTGCGCATCAAGTCGGCCGCGTGCCTCTACCGCCTGTCGCGGCGCGTGCGCGAGTTTCGCGACGTTGCCATCACCGGCCGCTCGCACAACGTCGCCGCTCAGCCGACCACCGTCGGCCGCCGCCTCGCCATGTTCGGCGAGGAGATGCTGCTGGCCTTTCGCCAACTCGACTCCGTGCTGCAGCGCTATCCCTTGCGCGGCCTAAAAGGACCCGTCGGGACGCAACTCGATCAGTTGACGCTCTTCAACGGCAACGCCAAGAAAGTCGCCAAGCTCGAAGCTGCGGTTGTGCGCTTCCTCGGCTTCACGCACGCACTGACCGCGACCGGGCAAGTGTATCCGCGCAGCCTCGACTTCGAAGTCGTCAGCGCGCTCTATCAGCTCGGCGCCGGACCCAGCAGCTTCGCGAAAACCTGGCGGCTGATGAGCGGCTTCGAACTGGCGTCCGAGGGTTTCCAGGAAGGCCAAGTCGGTTCGTCGGCGATGCCGCACAAGATGAACGCCCGCAGCTGCGAGCGCCTCAACGGCTTGCACGTCGTGCTGCGCGGCTATCTCACCATGGTGACCGGACTGGCCGGCGATCAGTGGAACGAAGGCGACGTGTCATGCTCGGTAGTGCGACGGGTAGCGCTGCCGGGCGCGATGATGGCAGCCGATGGCTTGCTGGAGACGTTTTTGACGGTGCTCGATGAGTTGGTGATTTTCCCCGACGCGATCGCCGCCGAGCGCGAGCGCTACCTGCCCTTTCTCGCCACCACGACGATCCTCATGGAAGCCGTGCGCCACGGCGCCGGACGCGAACAAGCCCATGCCGCGATCCAGGCGCACACTCAAGCCGTCGTCCGCGCGCTGCGCCGAGGTCGGCGCGACAACGATCTGCTCGACCGGCTCGCCGCCGACCGACGCGTCGGATTGAGCCAGAAACAGCTCCAGTCGTTGCTCGGTGCCAAGAGCGCGTTCGTCGGCGCCGCCCGAACCCAAGCCGACGCGTTTGTCAGTGAAGTCGAAACACTGGTGAAGCAACTTCCCGAAGCCAAGCGCTACGTACCGCGCGAAATCATCTAGCGAGCTGCCGACGCGCTATCTCAGCGGACAGCGGAGCAGCCTGGAGCCCAACACAATCGACTGGTAATGCAACTTTGGGGCTTCCGATGGGCTGCAGATTCGGTTAAACATGGACTCGTTGTGTGGTTTTCGTTCACCGCGGGTCACCCCGCCGAAACTCGACGAGGATTCTGATGGCCAAACGTCGCAGCAATGAACTCTCACTCGGCGCGGTGCTCAAGCGCCGACGCCGCCAATTAGAAATGACCCAGTCGCAGGTGTCCGACAAAGTCGGCTGTCGCGCCAACTACATCGCGTACCTCGAAAGTGACGCGCGCCGGCCCAGTCATAGCGTGGTCGCCAAGCTCGCCCGCGCGCTCGATCTCGACCAGCAGGAGCTGTACTTTCTCGCCTACCCGCAGGCGAAGGCTCTGATGCGCCCCGAGCGCCCGGAGCCGGAGTCGGCATGGCTGCGCTTCAAGGCCAACAAGCGCCTGCACGTGCGCCACAGCATTACCCGCGGCGAGTTCTCCGCGCTCGAACGCGTCGCGTCACTCGGAGCGGTGCGCACACAGCGCGATTTCCTCTTCATCCTGCAAACGATTCGGCAAGCGCTCACGGACGAGTGACGCGGCACGACGGCGGACGGGATATCGTCCTCCGCCTACTTCGCGGGCGGCTGGTACTCCATCTTGATCTCGCCCTTGTTGTCGACGAACGGCGAGCGTGAGATCTGGACCCGCAAGCCCTTGAAGCGCGCCACGGCATCCGCCCGGGTGAAATCGAAGACGTGCATTTCGAACGGGCTGTCGGCGCCTAGAATCTGACCCTCGGCCCCGAACTGTTTCGCATAGTGGTCGGCCGCCGCTTTGATCTGATCGAGCGGGATGATGAACACAGCGATCTGCTTGGTGCCGCCGCGTTCGAGCGCAATCGCATCGGTGCTGAGCTTGCGATTGAGCTGCGCGCCGGGAAATGGCTCCAACAGCATCGTCGCTGGATCGAATATGCGCGCCAGCCATTGCGCCGGACCTTCTTCAGCAGCCGCTCCGCGGAGGGCCACAGCTAAGCAGACGAGTATCGGCGCCACGCCTCTAGTGAACGTCCTCATGCGACTTGAATCAGCTCGATTCTGTAACCGTTGGGGTCCTCGACGAACGCGATCTCTGTCCCGCCATGTTTCATCGGACCGGGCTCACGCACGATGTTCGCGCCCTTCGCCCGCAACTCGTCGCAGGTGCGATAGATGTCCCGCACGCCGAGGGCGAGATGGCCAAAGCCGTTACCGACATCGTACTCGTGCGTATCCCAGTTGTGGGTCAGCTCGACCACGGCGGTCTTGTCTTCGCTGTCGTAGCCGACGAACGCCAACGTGAACCGGCCGCCGGGAAAGTCATGCTTGCGCAACAGCGTCATCCCGAGCGTGTCGCAGTAGAAACGCAACGACTCGTCGAGATCGTTGACGCGGATCATGGTGTGCAGCAAACGCATCGCAGCTCCTTCGCGCCGCGCACTATTGCGGTTGCCGTGCGCGGGTTCAAGAGCGGTCGCTTGCGCCCGGTCGCTCGCACCCGGTGGACTTACGAGTTCAGCGACCGCAGCCAGCGCTCTTCAAAATCCGCCAACTCGCCCGGATAGACGGCGGCGAAGGCGGCCGGAAGCGGCTGACGACTCAACTCGCCGACCAGCTGCGGTAACTTACGCGCCCCATAGCGATCGATGAGCTCGCGCACCGCGAGGTAACTCTGGGCATAGGCCACCAACGCGCGCTGCGGCGGCAGCGACGTGAGCGGCCCGACCAAATCGCGCAAATGAAACAGGGCGGCACCGTGGAGCGCATCTTCCGCCCACGTCCGTCGTTCGCCGTCCTGCTCCTCCTCGGCCCACACCGCGAGGCCTTCGCTCAGCCACACCGGGCAGCGGTTGTGCGACAGCTCCGCTGCCGCGTGATGCATGTACTCATGGCGCAGCAGGCGGGCGAGCGCGGCATCGTCGGCATCGAGTCCACGCACCGGCACTTTGATGCGGCCATCGTACGCCCCACCGGCCCAATCGGGCGTCTGCGTGACAGCATGAAAATCCTGCGCGGCATAGAGCACCACCTCGGCGCGTCCGTCCGGCAGCGCCCCGAACTTCGAGCCAACCGCGCGGCGCGCGTCCTCGAGTCCCTCCAACACCAATTGGGCGGCGCGGCGATTCTCGCCGTCGGCAAAGCTGGCCCGGAAGTGCGGGCTTTCGAGCGCCGTGAAGTCCCACTCGGCGTCGATCTCACGCCCGAGCCGCTCGACCAAGGCGTCGAGTTGCGGCCCGTGAGCGCCAGCGTCACGTGCATGTTGCAGACATTCGAGGGCGTGCGTCCGATCGTTCTCGTGCAAGTACGCTTCGCCGAGCGCGAGCCAGGTCGCGGCGTCCTTGGCCCCGTCGGCAACGGCGCGTTCAAGATCGGCGCGCGCTTCGCCGAACTCACCAGCCTGCAAGCGCGCCACTCCCATCGCCTGGCGAACGTCGCTGCGCTCACCGAGCGCGAGCGCCTCGCGCAGGGAGTTGAGCGCCTCGGCGGGGCGACCCGCGTCGAGCGCGCGGCGGCCGGCGTCCAGCAACACCGCTTGCAAATTCTGCCGCAGCACCGGTTGATCCGGCACGAGTCGCAACGCCTGGCGGAGGCGCTCTGCCGCCGACTCGAGCTCGCCGCGTTGCGCCATTTCGACCGCGGCCGCGTTGAGTTGCAGCGCCTCAGAGTCGGCGTGCAGTTGCGTCGCCGGTTGGTGCGGCGGCTCGATCGGTTGCAACGCGGCGGTGGTGAACGGCACGCCCAAGCGCGCCTCCGGACCAACTTGATTCGGTGGAGACGTTCGACGCAAGGCCAGCGCCGTGAAGACGAGTAGGATAGCCAGCAGAGCCAGCGCCCCCGTCCGCAGTGCGGTCGCAACCGGTGGCACCGGCGGGTCGATGACGGGGGGATTCGGCGCGTTGAACGGCACGACACGGATTTGCGCACCGAGGGATTCGAGACGCAGGCGCAATTGGTGGGCGCGCTGCGCCGACAATTGCGCGTACAAGCGCTGGGGTACCGGCGTGGTCCGATCGACTAGGGCGACATCCGGCAGCGTGGCGAGATACTCCAGCACCCGTTCGCGCGCGAGGTCGTTGCGATAGCCGAAGAGTACGAGATCACACTCGTCGCGCCCGTCCATCAGTCCACTCGTGCGCCCAACTCTAGCAGCGCTCTGCACCGCTCGCTACAACTCCCGCGACGGGTCGCCGGTCGGGCGAGCCGACGTCGTGCGCCGATGTCCGTTCCGACGAATCACGATTCACGAACACGATTCACGATCTCAGTGCATCACCTTGGGCATGTCGGTGGCTTCGTGAATCTCGCCGAAGGCACCTTCGTAGCGCCGGATGTTCTCTTCCAGCGCGCGCAGGATGCGCTTGGCGTGCTCGGGCGTGGTGATGACGCGCGAGCGGAGATTGGCCAGGGCGCCCTGCGGCGCGCGCTGCGGCTGCACGAACAGGAAGTCGAGAATGAACTCTTCCTTGCGATGGCTCACCATCATCAAGTTGGAGTACACGCCCAGCGCGTTGGCGGGGTCGATCTGAATTTGAATTTGTTGCTCGGGAACCGGCTTGATCTCATCGGCCATGACGAACCTCCGTTGTCGCGGGCGGCACGATCTCGTGCAGCCAGCGCGTACTGGCGCTCACCAACTCGTCGATCACCTCGGCGGGCGACCGCTTGAGCGCCTTGGGAAGATTGAATGAGTGGTCGCCGCCGTCAACGACGTGCAACGTCGCGCGCGGCAACGACCGCAAGGTATGTTTGAGCAAATCGAGCGAGCACAGCGCGTCGCGCGTACCGGCGAAGAACAACATCGGCGCCGTGATCGCGCTGAGATGCGCCACGCGCAGCTTGGTCGGCTGGCCGGCGGGATGGAGCGGATAGCCGAGCAACAACAGGCCGTGCACCGCTTCGCCTTGCGCTGCGAGGTGCGTCGCCATCCGCCCGCCCATCGACTTGCCGCCGATGATGAGCGCAGCCGGCGCCAACGTGGAATCATTGCGAACCGCGGCGAGCACCCGCCGATAACAGTCTTCCAGCACCGGTGCCGGATCGGGCGCGCGCCGGCCGCGCTCGGTGTACAGGAAGTTGAACTTGACGCTGAGGAATCCGCGCCCGGCCAGCCCTTCGTGCACTGCGCTGAGCAACGGATTGGTCATGTCGTTGCCGGCGCCGTGCGCGAGGATCACCGCGGTCCTGTGACCGGCCTCGAACTGATCGGGGTACGCGATGACGACGGACACCGCGCCGCGTTCGCCACAATCAACCTTGCGTGGTTCGATGCGCATGCGCGCCGCGGGCGAAGTCGCGACGGCTCAGCCGCCCTTGGCCGACACCAACGGCTCGGCGGCGCCGTCGAGCAGCGTGCGCATGCGAGCAGCGAGCTGCGGACCTTTACCGGCTGACTCGTGCTTGAAGTACACGTACGCGTCCTTCCACTGCCCCTCGACTGCCTGCATCCGGCGCGTCCACTCGGCGAGTTCGTCGTCGCTGTATTCGGGTTTGCGCAGGCGGAAGTAGCCGAAGTCGGCGGTGACTTCGAGCGGCGTGTTGCGGTCTTCGGTCTCCGCGACGCAGATCGCGACGCCGAAACGACGCAGGCATTCGTACACATCGTCGGCAAACCAACTCTGATTGCGGAACTCGAAGGCGGCGCGACAGCCCGGTGGCAGTTGGTGGAGAAAATCCTCCAAGCGCGACGTATCCTTCTTCAAGAACGGCGGTAACTGGAACAGCATGGCACCCAGCCGGTGTTTGAGCGCCTGCGCGACATCGCAGAAGTCGCTCACCGCGTCGGCGGCGTCACGCAGCCGTAGATCATGGGTGATCCGCCGCGGCGCCTTCAAAGTGAAGGCGAAATGCTCCGGCACTTCCTTACCCCAAGCCTGCAACACCCGCACAGTCGGCATCCGGTAGAAGGTGTAGTTGATCTCCACCGAGGTGAACCGCTCGGCATAGTAACGCAGCATCTGCTGCTCCGAGAGCCCGGCCGGATAAAACGGCCCCAGCCACTCCTTGTAGCTATACCCGGACGTGCCGACCCAAAACGTTGCCATCGGGGAGCCTCTATCACGCCGTTCAGCGAGAGAACAACCGAGTCGACTGGGTGTGCCGTTGGTGATTTGCGGTGGTGAATCGTGCCGCGGTCTTCACCAGCACGATTCACGATTCACGACTCACGACTAAACAATCCGGCCCGGCCGCGCGGCAGTGTAGGCGCCGTGCTCGACGACGACCTGACCGTTGACGACGACCTGATCGATACCCACCGCGCTGCGGACGTAGCGATTGGCGTCGCCGGGAAAGTCATGGACGAAGACTTCCTCGCCGCGGTCGATTGTCGCCTGGTCAAACACCACCAGATCGGCCGCGTAACCCGCCTGCAGCAGGCCACGGTTGGCAATACCCCACGCCTGCGCGGGTTCGAAGGTGAGGCGATGGACGGCACGTTCCAGAGTGAAGTCCCCGCGCTCGCGCACGAAGCGAGCCAGCAAGTATGCGGTGTCGCCGGCGCCGCAGAACTGCGAGATGTGCGCGCCCGCATCAGACGCGCCGATCAACACGCGGGGGTGATCGAGAATCTGCGCGACGATGGTCGGGTCGGCGTGGATCGCGCCGCGGATCTGGAATTCCGTGCGCAGTCCGTCCTTGATCGCGATGTCGAGCACCGCTTCGCTGAGTTGCACGCCGCGCTCTTCGGCGATCTCCGCCAAGCGCCGGCCACGCAGCGGCGCGTTCTCAGCACAGAACGTTTCGCCAATGGTGGTGAACATCCACAGGCCGAAGAGGAACATCCCCTGCTGGACGAGTTCTTCGCGCTTCGACGGATCGGCAAAGGCGGCGAGGCGTTCGCGCAACGGCAACTTCATCAGCGCGTTCCACGCCGGCAAGCCGAAGAGTAGGAAGGAAGTCTCGGACAGGCGCATGTTGAGATCGAACGTGCGCGGCATCGACTGGCCGTAGACGCGCGCCCCGCGCACCTGCTGCTCTTCCAGCTTCGCGATCGAGTCCTTCCACAAGTCGGGGCTCTGCGGACTGAAGACGATCGGCGCCAGCGTACACATGATGCCGCTGGCGAGCGAAATCTCGCCCAGCTCTTCGATGCAGCGCAGTTGCTCGGCCGGGTCGTAGAAGACCGGCACCGTTTGCATCACGCCGCGGCCGGCCTCGGCCATCGCTTGTGCCAGCGCGATGCGCTCGCGCGTGTCGGCAAAGCGGCTCGGGACCGGACGCATGTCCTCGTCGATGTCGACGTACGACGTCGAGAGCCCGCCCGCACCCGCCGCGATCGCTTCCTTCAACACGCGGCACATCTCCCTCAACTCGTCGTCGGTCGCCGTGCGTTCTTGCGCCGCGTCGCCCATCACGTAGAGGCGCAGGGCGGAGTGCCCGACCAGCGTCGACACGTTGATGCCGAGGTTCGGGCGAATCGTATCGAGGTACTCGGCGAAGGTCTCCCACGTCCACGGCACACCGGCATCGAACGTGGCGAGCGGAATGTCTTCGATCTGTTTGAACATCATGGCGAGCTTGCGCGACTTGCCCTTGTGCACCGGCGCCAGCGACAGCGAGCAGTTGCCGAGCACGACGGTGGTTACGCCGTGCAGCAACGACGGCGTCGCCAGCCGGTCCCAGCAGATCTGCGGATCGTAGTGCGTATGGATGTCGAGGAAGCCGGGTGCGACCACCTTGCCGGTGGCGTCGATCGTCCGCGCCGCCGCGCCCGCGCTGGGGCCAACCGACACAATGCGATCGCCGGCCACGGCGACATCGCCGACAAACGACGGCTTGCCGGAACCATCCACAATGCGCGCGTTCTTGATCACCAGATCCAAGCTCATGGGTTTCTCCTGCGACAGTGATTCTTGGAAGGGACTCCACTGCGATATGTCGGAAGCAAGCGTTGAGTCAACCGAGACGAGGCAAATTGAACCGAGGATCACCGGTATCGCGCGACTTTGCGCCGTCACCGAAGCTTCGCAATCCACTTGTCGCTCCAGGAGCTGCTGAGAGCCTGTCGATAGGCGCGAAGACACCCTTCAGGCTCGGGGTGAACGGATGAAGACTTTGAAATCGTTTGATCGTCCGTTCGTGCTGAGCTTGTCGAAGCACGTCTTGGGCGAAAGGCGATGGCCTCCATACGAGCAGAGGCGGACAGGCAGGGACGCCTGTCCCCACCGATGATGGGGGAGGGGCGATATCGGCAGCGGCGCGCTCTCAGCGCTGCAGACAACAACCCTGCCAATTCCGCGTGGCAGGGTGCTACGGCGAGTTGGCACCCGCGCGTCAACCGCGCTCTCGTAGAACGACTCACCGTCAACCGCAGCCCTTCGGCATAGAAGTTGGACTGCTCCGCGATGATGGACTTTCAGTTCCCTCACGCGGCCGCGGCTGGTGGGGCGTCGCTTCTCACTGCGGCGGCGCGCACCGAGACCACGACGATCCTGTTCACCGATCTGGTGAACTCGACCGAGTTGCTGCAACGCGTTGGTGACGAAAGCGCGCAGCGCTTGCTCAAAGCCCATCACGCGGTCTTGCGTGACGCGGTGGCGGCCCATGGCGGGCAAGAGGTGAAGTGGTTGGGCGATGGACTGATGGTCGCGTTCCCCTCCGCCGCCGACGCGGTGCGCTGCGCCATCGCCATACAGCAAGCGCCGCACAACGCGGCGGCGGGTGAGCGGCTCGCCATTCGTATTGGTCTCAACACCGGCGAAGCGTTGCGCGATGAATCAGATTACTTCGGCATGCCGGTGGTGATC
Organism: Deltaproteobacteria bacterium; assembly: GCA_016178705.1. Lineage (NCBI taxonomy): Bacteria > Pseudomonadati > Myxococcota > Myxococcia > Deltaproteobacteria bacterium. The sequence goes on from JACOST010000005.1 coordinate 98,462, forward strand.
GCCAAGCGGCTGTGCGATCGCGCCGCCGCCGGTCAGATTCTGTGCGCGAGCGCGGTCGCGCACCTGCTCGCCGGGCGCAACGGGTTCCGCTTTCGCGACGCCGGGCTTCTCGAACTGAAGGGCATCAGCACGCCGCTGCCCGCGTGCGCCGTCGAGTTCGAGCGCGCCGAAGGCGTGGCGCTCACCACGACGCCGTTCGTCGGTCGCGCGGCGGAGATCGCCAAGCTGCGGCAGAAGTTCGACGACGCGCGCGCTGGACACGGGGCATTGGTCCTACTCGCCGGCGAACCCGGGATCGGCAAGACGCGCACCGCCGACGAACTCGTCGACTACGCACGCGCGGCCGGCGCGCGGGTGTGGCAAGGTCGCTGCGTCGAAGGCAACTGGGCGCCACCCTACGGTCCTTTCGCCGAAGCGATCAGCAACCATCTACGAGAAACTGATCCGCAAGCGCTGCAGCAGCAACTCGGCTACGGCGCGGCGCCGCTCGCGCGGCTCACTCCCTCGCTGCGCGAGCGGCTGCCGGATCTGCCCGAACCCGCGCCGCTGCAACCCGACGAAGAGCGCTTCCGTCTGTTCGACGCGGTGACGCAACTGGTGATCGCGGTCGCGCGATCGCAACCGCTCGTGCTCGTGCTGGACGATCTGCACTGGGCCGACAAAGGCACCATCGCGTTGCTGCAGCATGTCGCCCACTTCATCCGTCAGCACCGTCTGCTCATCATCGGGACGTATCGCGACGGCGAAATCGACCGCCAGCATCCGCTCGCCGATGCGCTCGCCGCGTTGCGCCGCGTCACCGAGTACGAATGCATCACGCTCAGCGGACTCGCGCGGGCCGAGGTCGGCACGTTGATAGACGCGCTGGCGGCGCGCGCCGTTTCAGCGGCGGCGGTCGACGCGATCAGCGCCGAGACCGACGGCAATCCTTTCTTCATCCGCGAAGTGCTGCTTCACTTCGGAGAGGAAGGCGCGCTGGCACACACCAACGGCAACGGGTCGAATCATCACGCGGTGATCGAGCTGAACATCCCCGAAGGCGTGCGCCAGGTGATCTTGCGGCGCGTGGCGCGGCTAGCGGAGCCGGCGACTCGGCTCGTGTCGATCGCGTCGGCGTTCAGCGGGCGCTTCCGTTTCGACCTCGCCGCGCGCGTCGCCGGACTCGACGAAGCCACGGCGCTCGACGCCATCGACGCCGCCCTGACGGCGCAACTGATTCGAGCGGGCGAGCAACTCGACAGCTACGAGTTCACCCACGCTCTCATCCGCCACACGCTCTACAGCGAACTCAGCCCGTCGCGGCAACTGCGCATCCACCGCGAGATCGCCGAAGCGATGGAGCGTGCCTACGCCGATCAACTCCCGCAGCACGCCGCGGAACTGGCGCAGCAGTACTGCCGCAGCGCGGCGCTGCCCGGCGCGGAGCGCGGGGTGCCGCACGCGCTCGCGGCCGCGGATCGTGCCGAACGCGCGGCGGCGTGGGACGAAGCCGTCCAATTCATCCGCATCGCGCTCGAACTCCTGCCCGCCAACAGTCCGCAACACCCGCGCACGCTGGCGCGCCTCGGCTTGGTGCTGCCGTGGACGCTGGCATACGACGAGGCGGCAAGCGTTGCCCGCGAGGCGGCGCGCGCGCTGGCGACGCACGAAACGGCGCAGGCCGCCACCGAGTACCTCGCCGCGACTACCTGGGCGTTGGCGGGCGCCGGCTGCGAGCGCGGCGCCTGGACCCTGGCCCGCGAAGGGTTGCGCTATGCAGGCAATCGCCGCGACGCCACCTGGGCGCGCCTCAAGATGTTCGATATCGTTCGCCGCGAAGCCGAAGACCCCGACAATCCCGGCATTCCGCTCGACACACCGGAACGCCGCGAGGTGATCGGCTCGGTCACGCAACTGGTGCAGCAAGGCGACGCGGCGCTCATCTTCTACTTGGGCACGCCGCCGTTCGCGACGCGCGCCGATGTCCTGCAGAGTCTCGTAGCCGGTCATGGTGGATGGAGCGATGCGTTCACGATCATGTTCTACGCGGGCGACCTGCGCGCCAGCGCGCGCGTGTTCACCGAGTTGGCCGCACGCGCCGAACAGCACGGGCAGATCGGATTCGCGGTTAGCGGCTGGGCGCACGCCTCGCGCGCGTACCTGGCACTCGGAGCCTTCGACCGCGCGCAGCGCGCCTACGAACGCGCGCGCGCGCTCAAGCAGCGGCTCACCGGTTCGTCGTCGCACTTGATCGCCGTGATTGCCGCCACCGACGAGCGCTGCCGCGTCTTCGACGAAGGTTGGGACACCATCCTGCAGGACGAGGACATCGCCACCGCTGCCAGTCAGCCGCCCGCCGAGCACAAATGGGCGGCCGCCGCGGCCCAAGCCGGGTTCGCGCGCTTCTTCGGAGTTACCGGACAAGCCGACATGGCCGTCGCGGCGGTGGCGAAGCTCCTGGCTCCGATCGAACGCGCGTCGGGCTGGGCGGCCAACTACACTCGATTGGTGTGTGACGCGGCCGATGCGCTGTGGTTCGCTGTCCGCGCTGACCACGCCGACGTCATCGAGCGCAACTTGCGCGCGAAAGTGGTCGAACCCGATTTTCGCTATCCGAATGTCGACGCGCGGACCTCGCTCGCACGCGTGTGCGCGTTGCAAGGCCGGTGCGACGAAGCGAGCCAGTGGTTCGCGGCGGCGCGCACTGTGCTCGACGAGCAAGGCGCGCGCCCGCTGCGCGCGATTGTCGATTACGACGAGGCGTTGATGTACGCCCGCCGCGCCGTGGCTGGCGACAACGAACGAATCCGCGCACTGCGAGCGGCAGCCCTCGCGCGGTTCCGTCGTCTCGGCATGCCCGGCTGGGCCCGCCGCGCCGAAGCGCTGTAGTTCGCAAGCTCATCCCACATCCGCTTGCCGCCACGGCATCGAGCAGCGTAAGCGTGCGGGGCCATGAAGCGCGCGCTGACCATCGTTGCGATCGCGGGGCTTTCGGGCGCCGCGCTGGCGCTGCGACTGTGGCACATCGATTTCGGGTTGCCGGAATTTTTTCATCCTGACGAGCCGATCAAAGCGCAGAAGGCGCTGGCCATCGCCGCTGGCGATCTCAACCCGCACTACTTCTGGCACCCGAGCTTCATGCTCTACACCACCGCCGTCGCGGTGCGACTGTTCGCGTGGAACGACGGGCCAGTTGATCCCACGCGTGTCGTGCTGATCGGACGTGTTGTCAATGCGACCTTCGGTGCGCTGACCATTCCGCTCACCTTTCTCCTCGGCCGCGCGATTGCCGGCAGCGCGGTCGGGCTCGGCGCGGCCGCGCTGCTTACGGTCGCGCCGCTGCCGGTGTTCTGCTCGCACTATCTGAAGGAAGATGCGCCGCTCACGTTCTGGATCGTCGCGGCCGCGGTGGCGGCGCTGCGTCTGACGCGTCGTGGAACCACGCGCGACTACATAGTCGCCGGGCTGCTCTGTGGCGCGGCGATCGCGACCAAGTACACGGGGCTGCTGGCGCTGCTGCTGCCGTTCCTCGCGCATCGCGAGCGGCCGGGCCACGAACCGCGGCAGTTGCGTTGGCTCGGGTTCGCGGCGATGATCGCCTTCATCACGCTGACACCCTTCGCGGTGTTGGACACGTGGCAATTCGCGCGCGGCGTCGGCCACGAAGGCAGCAACGTGGTCACCGGCATGGCGACCTCGGCGTTGTCTCCGCTGCCCTTCCTGTGGACGTTTCATTTGCGCTACAGCATCGCACCGGGTCTCGGCTGGCTCGCGACCGCGCTCGCGCTCGTCGGCTTCGTCTGGGCGCTGCGGCAACCGACCGCGTCGTATCGCGTGGTGACGGCGTTCGTCGCGCTCGGCTACACGATCTTCGAGAACTCGCCCTACAAGCCGCCGCCGAATTTCGATCGTTACGTGCTGCCGCTGCTGCCGTTTCTCGCGGTGTTGGCGATGGTGGGCGTGCGCGCGTTGCGCCGTCGCGTTCCGCTACTCGCGGTGGCGGTACTCGCCGCGCTCCTCATCGAACCGACGGTACGTTCGCTGCAACTCCTGACGACGATGACGCCCGACACGCGCGAGCGCGCGGCCGAATGGTTGCGCGCGAATCTGCCGCCCGGCGCGCGCATCATCCTCGAGGGTCAACTCGTCGACGACGAAGGGCACCCGGTCGTCGCCTATGCGCCGCACCTCACTAAGGCGAACGCAACGTACGTGTTCTCCTTGGCGCAGCGGCCTGAGCGGCTCGGCGAATTCGACTACGCGGTGGCCAGCAGTTTCATGTACGACCGCTTCGTCCGTTTCGGCGCCGGCGACCCGAGCGCCGCGGCCTTCTATCGCACGCTGTTCGCGCGCCCACTCGCCGCCGAGTTTGCGCCACCCACGAGTAGCTATGGGTTCCACAACCCAACCTTGCGGGTCTATCGTCTCGGACCGTAGTGTCTGGCAGCGTTGCGGCGTCCCTCTTGCCACGGCGCCGCGCTCTGGTAGCGTGCGCGAGCCTGCGGGTGGATCTACCAACCATGTCCCAGTACATCCCTGACGCCACGGCGCCCGTGCTGCTCGAACGCTACGACCAATTGGTCGAGTACTTCGAGTCGTCCTGCAAGCCGCGCAGCGAGTGGCGCATCGGCACCGAGTACGAGAAGGTCGCGGTGCGGCTCGACGACGGCACCGCCGTGCCGTTTTCCGGCCCGCACGGCATCGAAGCGGTGCTAAAATCACTCGCCAGCCGCTACGGCTGGGAACCGGTCATCGAAGACGGACGCGTGGTCGCCCTCAGCGGCCTCAAGGCGGCGATCACACTTGAGCCGGGCGGACAGCTCGAACTCAGCGGTGAGAAGTGCGAGAGCGTCCACTGCGCCCAGCGCGAGTTCGCCGAACACATCGAACAGATCGTCACCGTCGCCGAGGCGCACGGGATCGTGTTTCTCGGCCTCGGCATGCAGCCTGTTAGTCGCATCGAGGAGATCGAGTGGGTCCCCAAGCGGCGCTACCGCATCATGGGGCCGTACATGACGAAGGTCGGCACGCTCGGTGAGCGCATGATGAAGCAGACGGCGACGGTGCAAGTGAACCTCGACTTCGGCAGCGAGGCCGACGCGGTGCTGAAGATGCGCGTCGGCATGGGCACCGGCGCGCTGTTGAACGCGATGTTCGCCAACTCGCCGATCTGCGATGGGCGACTCAACGGCTACCAGTCGTTTCGCGGCCACATTTGGAGCGACACCGACAACCGGCGCTCGGGGCTGCTACCGTTCGTGTTCAAACCGTCGTGGGGCTTCACCGACTACATCGAATACGCTCTCGATGTGCCGATGTACTTCATTGTGCGCGACGGCGCATGGCTCGACATGACGCACCTCACGTTCCGCCGCTTTTGGGAAGACGGATACCAAGGACATCGCGCGACGCTGGCCGACTGGAACGTTCACCTCACCACGCTGTTCCCCGAGACGCGCATGAAGGGCTACATCGAGCTGCGCTCGGTCGACAGTCAGGAACCGGAGTTGATGATGGCGCTGCCCGCGCTCGCCAAGGGGATCTTCTACGAGAACGACTGCCTGTTGGCGGCATGGGACCTGGTGAAGCGGTGGAGCTGGGAGCAACGCGTCGAGCTGTGGCACGCCACGCATAAGCAAGGACTGCACGCGCGCGTCGGCGGCATTCCGGTCGCCGAGCTGGCGCGCGAATTGGTGGCGATCGCGGTCACCGGCTGCGAGCGGCAGCGCGTGCTCGATGCGCGCGGTGAAGACGAGTCGCTGCACTTGGAGCGATTGGAGGAACTCGTCGCCCGCAGTCTATCGCCAGCGGATCTGTTGGTCGAGCAATGGACCGGCGCCTGGGATCGCGAAATCCGTCACCTCATCGCCGCGCGCGCGTATCGACTGGCCGCGTGAACCGGCCAGACTGATTCCTCGCTTGACAGACGGAAGCGTACCGGCCAGCTTCCGCCCATGCATGAAGTGAATCGCACCGTGCGACGGGTGGCGGCGTGCGGCTTGGCGCTGTTGATGATTGTGCTCGAGAGTCAACGTGCCGGGGCACAACCCTTCACCGAATTCTCACTGCCGTTTGCGAATAGCGAACCCTACACCATCACGGCGGGGCCCGATGGCAATCTGTGGTTCACTGAGTTTGCGACCCATCGTATCGGCCGCATCACGCCGCAAGGCAACATCACCGAGTTCCCGTTGCTCACCGGCAACGGACGCTGGGGAATCACCAGCGGCCCCGATCACAATCTGTGGTTCACCGACTTCGCGGGTAACCAAGTCGAGCGCATCACTCCCATCGGTGGAGTCACCACCTTTCCGCTCGTCACCGCGGACAGTAAACCCACCGCCATCACCGCAGGGCCCGACGGTAATCTGTGGTTCACCGAATTTGCGAAGAACCAAATCGGCCGGATCACGCCGACCGGCGTCATCGCCGAGTTCTCGTTGCCGGGCCCGCAGTCGCGTAAGTGTACCGCGATCGCAGCGGGCCCCGATGGCAATCTCTGGTTCACCGAGAGCAACGGCAATCAAATCGGCCGCATCACGCCGGCCGGATCATTGGTCGAGTTTACGCTGCCGACTCCGGCGAGCGGACCGCAGGGCATCACTGCGGGGGCAGACGGCAGCTTGTGGTTCACTGAGCAGACCACAAGCCGTATCGGGCGGATCGCGCCGAACGGTGCTATCAGCGAATTTCCGTTGCCCAGCGCGAGCGGGCCGTTAGCGATCACGACCGGCCCAGACGGCAATCTCTGGTTCACTGAGTTGAGCGGGCACAGCATCGGACGCATCACCCCGTTCAGTCATCAGATCACCGAGTTTCCGTTGCCGAACACTCACGGCACGCCCCAGAGCATCACCGCCGGACCGGACGGCAACCTCTGGTACACCGATCGCGCCGGCAACAAAATCGGCCGCCTGACCACACCGCCGACACACGACAGTGCGGTGCGACGGTTGCGGCCGATCACCGTCACCATACCCCTCGGGTTCGCGCTGACGCGACGTCTCGTCCCCGTAGTCGTGCGCAACGCGGACATCGTGCCGGTGCCCGAACGGCCCGGACATCTCATTCAACTCGTGGCCAGCGATGGCGATTGTCCGCCGGGGACCGTCAGCACGCCCGACTTCGACCCGGCGATCGCCGGCGCGCAGAATATGGTGATGCTCGCCGGCGGCGAGTCGAAAGCGGCGATGGTCATGGTCACGTTACCGAGCAAGGCGTTCAAGACCTTCAACGAACTCGCGCCGCATCGTTGCACGGCGAGCTTTACCGCGACCGCAGGCGATCCCGCAGCGGCCGACCCCAGTCCGAACAATACCACGACGCTCGTCATCGATGTGATCGATCAAAATGACTACTGATCCGCCGCCGGTTGACTCATCGCCAGCGCTGCGGCACACGCCAAGACCGTATGGCCGGACGCGTCTCCTCCGCGAGCAGCGGGATCATTACGCTGCTCACCGACTTCGGTACGTGCAACGCCTTCGTCGGCATCATGAAGGGCGTCATTCTTGGCGCCTACCCGCGTGCGCGGCTCGTCGATCTGACGCATGATCTCGATTCGCAAGACGTGCTCGGGGGCGCGCTGCTACTGCGCAGCGCGGTGCCGTACTTTCCGTGCGGGACCGTCCATCTCGCGGTGGTCGACCCAGGGGTTGGCAGTTCGCGCCGCGGCCTAGTGATCGCCACGCGGACAGCCCTCTTGGTCGGACCCGACAACGGGATACTGTCGCTGGCGGCGCGCGCGCTCGGTGGTGGGCGGGCGCAGGCGCTGGACATCGATCAGCTGGTCGCTCGACGGATCGTGCGCGCACCGGTGAGCCAAACCTTTCACGGACGCGACGTGTTCGCGCCGATTGCGGCGCACCTGGCGAAGGGTCGGCCGTTGAGATCGCTCGGCCCGGCGGTGGATCGGATTGTGGAGCTCGCGCTGCCGGCGTGTCGGATCACGCGTACCCAGATCGTGGGGGAAGTGATCTACATCGACCGCTTCGGCAATCTCATCACCAACATCGGGGCCGAAGACCTCAACGAACTGGCTTCCTATTCTCCTGCATCGCTTTCCGTTAGCATCGGGCGCGTGCGCAGCGATGATATCGACGGACTGGTTCCGGCATACGCGAGCGTGCCGCAAGGAACCCCGTTGGCGATCCTCGGCAGCTGGGGACAGCTCGAAATCGCGGTGCGCGACGGCAACGCGCGGCAGCGGCTCAGCGCCCGCTGCGGTACACCGGTGCGAGTCACGGTGAACGGCAACGCGCTGAAGCGTTGAGCGAAGGAGAGTCGGAATCTCAGATGCGGGTATTTCGCAGGCAACCAGCTGTCGACGAGTACTACTCGACCACCGCGCCGGCACCAACCTGGGCGCCACCAGCAGCACGCGTGCGGCGACAGCGCGGGCCGTGGCTGCACGTCATCTTGTTTGCGGCGACCTTCGTGACCACGTCGATGGCGGGAGCGCGCGAAGCCGGCGTCGACCCGTTCGCGGCCGTCGGCAACCTCCGTGCCGGTTTTCCGTTTTCGATCACGTTGATGTCGATCCTGTTGTTTCACGAGATGGGGCATTACATGCTGTCGCGCGCTCACGGCGTGCGGGCGAGCTTGCCGTATTTCATTCCGGCGCCGCCGATTTTCATCGCCGGCACGTTTGGGGCATTCATCCGCATGGAATCGGCGCCACGTAGCCGGCGGGCGCTGTTTGATGTCGGCGCCGCCGGACCGTGGGCGGGCTTCATGGTCGCGGTCCCGGCCATCGTCGTGGGGTTGAGGATGTCGCAGATCGTGCCCCTCGGCGCCAATGCGGGCGGCGACATGTTGGGCGAATCGGTGATCTTCTCGCTGCTCAGCCGGTTGACGCTCGGAGTGCTGCCCGACGACGTGATGATTCAGCTCCATCCGATCGCGATGGCGGGATGGTTCGGCTTGTTCGTCACATCGCTGAATCTCCTGCCGGTCGGGCAACTCGATGGCGGACACGTGACCTACGCCATGTTCGGCCCGCGGCACCGCTGGGTGGCGCGGGCGTTTCTCGCGGTGATTTTGTTCCTGTCCACGCAGGGGTGGCCCGGCTGGCTGTTCTGGGCTGTGCTCGTGACTTTTCTCGGCCTCGATCATCCGCCCACGATGGATTGGTGGACGCCGCTCGACGGCCGGCGGCGCTTGGCGGCCTGGTTGACCGTCGCCTTGTTCGTGCTCACGTTCATGCCAGCACCGTTCTGGTTCAGCGCGGCGAAGTCACAGTTTGAAGGGGAGAAGACACCGGTGGCATTCAACCTGCGGACGCCGCGACGGCACGGGCCACGGTACGTCTTCGGCGGCCATCCGATCGTGCCGCTTCAACCCACGGTAGCGAAAGGCATCCGGCTATGAGCGAGCGTCCAAGTTGGGATCAGTACTTCATGACCATCACTCGGCAAGTGGCCGAGCGGTCGACCTGCGCGCGCGCCAAGGTAGGTGCGGTCATCGTGCGCGACCGTAGCATTCTCGCCACCGGCTACAACGGCTCGCCGGCGGGTCTACCTCACTGCCTCGACGTTGGCTGCTTGATCTACCGCTCACAGACCCCGAGCGGTGACAGCGAGGAGAACTGCTTCCGCACCATTCACGCCGAGATCAACGCCATCGCGCAAGCGGCGAAAAATGGCGTCTCGATCCGCGACGCGTCGATCTACATCACTCACACACCCTGCATTCACTGCTTCAAGGTCTTGATCAATACCGGCATCACCCGCATCTGCTATGAGCGCGCGTACAAGCTGGCGACCATCGAGGAGCTCCTTCGCTTTACCAACGTCGCGCTGGAACAGATTTCCTCGTAGGAGCGCGACGGGAGTCGACGCTCCTACGAGGTGCGCATCGCCCTAGGAGGGGGGGCGGGCGGCGCAATGATCAACCGGCAACGGCCTGGCTAACGGCAGCCGACCCCTGATACTCGCGTCGCTGCCGGAGCCATACCTCTTCGGCGCGGGCGGTGTAGCGGCGCACCCGTATTGGCCGCTGTCCGTCCGTGGGCCGAAGGACGACCCGGCGGACGTAGTCCGCATTCAGGCCGAGCGCCTCGCAAATGCTGCTGAACGCGAACGGGGCAGCTTGATCGTTGGATGCAAACCACGCTCGCTCGCGTAACCACGCGCGATACGACCGGATGTTGGGGGTGGTCGGCCGGTCGTTCGTGTAGGACCGGATCGCGTCAATCAGGACCGCCAGCATCAGACGGCGTTCACCGTCTTCTGGCAGCACGTTGAGAAACTCGATGCCTCGTCCTCGGGTCCTGGCCATGTCATCCTCCTCGCGCTTCGAGGATAGCGACGACGCGCAGGGATCGACAATCGCGTCTTTTGGGCATTTTGCCCCAAACAACAGGTGATGGATCACCTGCCGCGTGCGACAGTAGGGGATACCCTGGGATTGGGCTAGTTAACCATCCCGTGCCGGATCGCGTAGCGAACCAGCTCGGCGGTGGAGTGCAGGTCGAGCTTATCGATGATGTGTTTGCGGTGGGTCTCGACGGTGTTGACGCTGAGCCCAAGAACCTCGGCAACTTCCCGATTGGTGCGACCGGAACAGATCATGGCGAGGACTTCGCGCTCGCGTGGGCTGAGGACATCAGGGGAGCGGCTCCCTTCCACCGACACCGCGCGCGCCAGCGTGCCGCTATAGTAGGTTTCGCCACGACGGACGGCGAGCACGGCCTCGACCAAGTCTTCGTCGTCGGTATCCTTAAGAAGATAGCCCTTGGCGCCCGCACTGATACTCTGACGCACGTACTGTTCGTCGGCATGCATCGAGAGCATCAGCACCTGGGTACCGGGCGTGGCGGTGGTAATCCGCCGCGTCGCCTCGATGCCGTTGAGACCCGGCAGGCTCACGTCCATGAGCACGACATCGGGGTGCAACGCCGAGGTCACAGTGACCGCCTCGGCGCCGTCACCGACTTCACCGACGACCTCGATCTCCCTGGTTGATTCCAGGATCTTGCGCAGCCCTCGCCGCACCACGGTGTGGTCGTCGACCAGCAGCACACGCACCTTATCCATGGCGAGATCCTGTTGCATCCGATCAGACGCAGTCTACGGCCGACCAGCGGCCTCAACAATACCGTGAACTAGTGAATTCACCCACCCAAGGCAGGGGAGCCGCCTACTGGACCATGCCCTTGCGCACGGCAAAGCGAACGATCTCGGCGGTGTTGTGCAAGTCGAGCTTGTCCATGATGTGCTTGCGATGGCTCTCTACCGTGCTGACCGCCACGCTCAAGACCTGCGCGACCTCCTTGTTGCTTTTGCCCTCGGCAACCAACTGCAGCACCTCCCGCTCGCGGTCGGAAAGCCCGCCCATCTCTTCATCAGCCGGCGGCGCACCGTCCTGCAGATATCCGTTGAGCAATATCTTCGACACCGCAGGACTGAAGTACGATCCGCCGGCGTCGAGCGCCGTCACCGCCTTGAGCAGATCGTTGTCATCCGCGTCCTTGAGCAGGTACCCCTGGGCGCCCGCGCGTAGACTCTGGCGAATGTAGGCGTCGTCGGCGTGCATCGACAGGATCAGCACTTTGGTAGCCGGTGCGGCTTTGGCAAGCTGGCGGGTGACCTCTATTCCATTCAGTTCCGGCAAGCTGATGTCGATGACCGCCACCCCTGGCTTGAGCCGCTGCACCGCGTCGAGCGCCGCGCGGCCATCGCCAACCTCGCCGACGATCTCGACCGCCGGATCCAACTCGAGGATGCGCCGCAGCCCCTGGCGCACCACCGTATGATCCTCAACCAACAAGACGCGAATCTTCGCCATACTCTTCGTCACTGTCCTCAATGGCCGCTGTGAGCGGAATCGTCAATGCCACGCGAGTGCCCGCCCCTCGCTGCGATTCGACGGTAAACTCTCCGCGATAGGTCGCCACACGCTCGCGCATCCCAATCACGCCCATGCCGTGATCGACCGGCGGGCGGGCGAGAAATGCAGTGGCATCGAAGCCGACCCCGTCATCGTGGATCTCCAGGCGCGCGACCGCAGGATCCACCGTGAACCGCACAGTAACGTGCTGCGCGTTGGCATGACGCGCCACGTTGGTGAGTGCCTCCTGCAGGACGCGGTAGAGCGCTACTTCGATCGTCCGCGGTAAGCGGGTTTCCGCCGGCGGAGCTTCCAACGCGATGGCGACCTGCGTGCGCTGGCTGAAGCGCGCGATATAGGACTGCACCGCAGGTACTAACCCGAGGTCGTCGAGCACCGCCGGGCGCAACAGCTGCGACAGATTGCGTACGCTCTGGAGCACGGTGCCGATCTGCTCGCGCGCTTCGTGGACGCGGCTGCGGACCGGACTGTCCGGACCCAGTTCCCGTTCGATCAAACCGAGATCCATACGTACTGCCGTGAGGGCTTGGCCGAGGTCGTCGTGCAGCTCGCGCGCCAACCGGCGCAACGTCCGCTCGCTCACCTGCATCACGGTCTGCGACAGTCGACGGAGATGATCTTGATCGACCAGCGACGCTTGGTACAGGGAATTCTTCTCCTCGACCGTGACCGCCAGCCGCGTCTCTCGTTCTTGTAAGATCCGAAAGAACCGCAGGCCCCCGAGTAGGAGGATGGCAAAAATCAGCCCTTCGAAGGCGAGCGTCAAGCGTTGGCGCGCTAGCATCGGCACTTGATCGAGCGCGCCTGTCGGCGCGTAGCCCGCCTGTTCGATTGCGATCAGACTCAGCGCGATCACGGTCGTCGCGGCTAGGCATTGGATGCCAATGTCCGCACCGAAGATCAGGCCGTAGCTCGTGACCTTGAGGACGAAGGTCGGAACCAGCGGGCTGTACACGCCCCCGGACCAGTACGCGGCCGCCGCCATCGGCAACAGATTCGCCGCGATGTCAAACCACATCCAATTCGGTGTCAGCGCCTCGCGGCGCTGCTGCCGGAACGAGAGGACGTTGGCCACAGCGTAGGCGGCGAAGGTGAAGTGAACCGCCCAGGCGGCGACGGTCACCCCGCTGTACAGGTGCAACAGAATCGCCCAGCACCCAGCGCCTTCGAGGGCACGCACCAGCAGCACGACTCCCGCCGCGGCGCGAACGCGGCGATGCTGAACTTGCCCGCGCAGCACAATCTGCGTCAGATGTGACCACATGCACCGACTCCCCCGACACCCCGGCGGCGCGCGCCTTATAGACCGAAAGGCGAGTGATTGGAAAGACTCGCGCGCTCAGACGCCGCCGAGGAAGCGGCGTCGCGCTGCCTCACTGATTCCGAGGAGCTGGCCCACACGCGCCGCGACGATCAGGCCGTAGAGATTGCTGTCGCCGACGATCTCGCGCTGCACCGGCCAGTCAGTCCCGTCCAAGTGCAACGCCGATCGACCGCCGTGCACAACCAGTTGCCCGCGATCAAAGTGGTACGCCTTGGGCAACTCGGCGGCGAGCGCGGCCAGCGACGGATCATCACCGCAGAGCAGCAACGTGCCAGCGCGACGGGTCACGTCGTCGCACAACACCGCGATCTCCGCGCGCAACAGGGCCAAGGCCTGATGATCCTCGCTGAAGCTCGGGCTCACACTGGCGATCACCGCGATGTCCGGCCGCACGACGCGGAGATGCGCCGCCATCTCATCGGCATGGCGCACGCCGAACTCGACCACCAGCACGTCAATCGGCTTGCGGCTACATATCGCGGTCCACACCGCGCGGCCGAATCCGCGCGTCAATGACGGCAAGCTCCGCGTGTCCATGGTGGTATCGAGAATCGCCAGCGGCAGTCCAACCTCCGTGTTGTACGAAAGCGGGTTGGCGCGCACATGCCGCTCGCCACTGAGGGCTTCGACCAGCAGGCGTTTGATCACCGTCTTGCCGCGACTGCCGGCCAGCGCGACAACCCGCGGCCGGCGCCGCGTCAGATACAAGCGCGCCAGCAGGCGCACCACCCCGACCCCGACACGGCGCCAAAGGGGACGACGTCGTCCCGCGGCAGGCAGCGGCGCCGCTGCGATCCGTGGCCCAGCGGCTGGCAGCCTTCGCGGGCCTTGGAAATACTCAGCGAGCCGTTCGAAGGCCACGTCAATGTCGCGATCGTCGCGCGCATAGCACAGCCGGAGGTGGGCTTCGCCGGTCGGCCCAAACGCCACACCTGGCACCAGCGCGACATGGGCGCGATCCAAGATGTCGGCTGCCAGCCGACGCGAATCGCGCGCCAACGGCACGGTGTCCTTCACCCGCGGAAACACAAAGTATGAGGCGTTCGGTCGCTGGTAGTCGAACACGTCCGCCAACTCATCGAGGTAACCGATGACGCGATCGCGCCGGCGATGAAACTGCGCGCGAAACTCCGCCACATACGGTGCCGCCAACGTCAGCGCCGCGATCGCCGCGTACTGCGACACCACCGGCGCGCAGGTCACGAGCGTGTCGTGGACCTTGAGAATCTCCGACACCCGCTCGCGTGCCGCGTGCAAGAAGCCCACCCGCCACCCGGTCATGCCGTACGACTTCGAGAACGACACCACCCGTACCACCCGCGGCCGCGCACTTGACTCCGCTGCCGGACTAAACGGTAGCGTGTCGCTGTACACGAAATCCTTGTACACCTCGTCGGTCACCACCAGCAGGTTATGGCGCTCGGCGACGTCAAGCATCCGCAACGTCTGCGCCCGCGAGAAGATGGTGCCCGTCGGGTTGTTCGGGTTGCAGAGGAGAATGGCGGCGGTGCGGCGCGTCACCGCCGCCGCGATGGCATCGGGATCGAGATCGAAGTTGGCATCCTCGTTGAGCGCTACGAAGCGGGGCACGCCGCCGGCCAACCGGATGGCCGGGATATAGGACGCGTAGGTCGGCGAGGTCACCAACACTTCATCGCCGGGATTGATTGAGGTCAGCAACGTTGCGGCGATCGCTTCGATTGCACCACAGGTAATGATGATCTCGGTATCCGGATCGTAGCGCATGCCCTCGTGCAGCAGCGTTTCGGCGATCAACTCGCGCAACTCAGGCAGGCCGGGGGTAACCGAGTATTTCGCGCACGCACCCGCGGCGAGTTTCTCGGCGACAAATTGTTTGATTGGCTCCGGCGTGTCGAAGCTCGGAATGCCTTGCGCCAGCGAGACGACGCCGGGAATGCGGCTGGCACGCAACTCCACCGCCTTGATCGGAGACAAGTCGACCTCCGCCATCCGCGCCGCCGCGGCAGGAACGCGCGCGCACCGAAGCTCGGCAATCGCAGCGCCATCAGCGAGTCTCCGCGATCGTCAGGTGATCGACGCGATCGAGTACCTCCGCGCGCCATCGGCCATCGCGCGCGGCAACGACGTGAATCGATCCGAGATCGAGTGCCAGGTGGCTGCGGTCAGGGGTGTCGAGTTGCAGCAACTCGCTGAGGATCGTGCGAATCACGCCCTTGTGCAGCACCATCAGCAGGGCACCGCGCGGTGCGACGTCCAGCAGCGCATGCAGCGTCGCCGCGACGCGGCGGCGAAAAGCCGCCGTCGAATCGCCGGCCGGATACTGGAAGTCGCGACGCGCCGCCAGGTGTGCCCGCCACTCGGCGTGACGCGCCGGGTCATGCGCCCGAATCTCATCGTCAGTGAGGCCCTCCCATTCACCGAAATCCACCTCGTTGAATCCGGGCAGGGCGATCACCGGTTCGCGACAAACCGAGACGATGCGCGCGCCCTCGCGCGCCCGTGACAGGTTGCTCGCATAGACCGCCGCGAACCGCTCGCCAGCCAGCGCTGCCGCGGCGCAGCGCATCTGTGCGCGGCCGAGGTCGCTCAACCCCACGTCGGTCGCACCGTAGTAGCGAATGCTGGATTGGCCGTCCGTCTCTCCATGACGGACGAGCACGAGGCGCATAGTCACACCGCGGGTTCGCCGATCGGCACCTTCGCCTCCGCGGGTCGGTTGCGGATACGCGCGCCGGCGGAGGCGGTCACAAAGATCGCGATCCCCACGACGAGCGCCGCCACCACCCCGGCGAAGTACACAAACACCGCGCTGAGGTCGCCGCCCGGTTTCGTCCAAGGCACCAGCCACATCGCCAGTGAACCCGCGCCGAATGTCAGCCCGCGCTGCAGACTAGACCCCATGACGCGCCAACGCGGCGGCACAAAGCGGGCGAACAGCGTGGTTTCGATCGGCTGCATACCGAAGCTGATCAAGGCGAACGGCATCGCCGTGAGGACCAAGGCGACGCCGGCAGTGCGACTCATCAACAACAACAGCGGGACACTGGCCGCGTGCAGCGCGAGAGACAGCATGCGCAACTCGTAGCGATCCGCCAGCCGGCTGCCGGCGTAGTGACCGACGACTCCGACTGCGTAGACCAGCGCAGTCACAGCTCCGAAGTACAGTAGCGACACTCGCTCGGCAAAATACGCCGGCGCGACCAACGTAAAGCCGCGATAGCTGATACCGGCGAGCATGGCGCAGGCACACAGAATGGCGAACAGCAGACCCCGGTTGGGTAGGTTGTTCAGATCGAGCGCGCGGTCGAACTGAGTGACCCGCGGCGTCCGCGACTCATCGACATGCAGAAAACCCAGTGCGGCTGCCAATCCGCACACCACCAGCCCGGCAACTTGAAACGCGTGCCGGGTTCCGAACTGGTCCAGCAACACGATGGTGAGCAGCGGAGTCAGCGCAATCGCCAGATTGCCGACAAGGCTCTGCACGGCCAACGCTCGTCGCTGCGGCGCTGTGGTGTGCGCGATCAAACACAGCCCGGCGGGATAGCAGCAACTGGCCGACAGCCCGAGGCTTGCCAGGCACACGCTCAAGCCGCGCCCCGGCGCCGCTTCGGCGGCGGCCAACGCGGACACGCCGATTCCCGCCAGGCCGATTAGCAACACGCGGCGTGCGCCAACGCGATTGGCAATCACCGCCGCCGGCAGCGCGCCAAGCCCGAGAAGCAAGTACCCGAGAAAGCTCCAGCGCATTACCTCCGCCACCGGCAAGTGCATCTCCCGGGTCATCTGCACCGCCAGGATCGGAAACATCAGCTCGAAGAAGCGCGCGGTGAAGTGGCCGACTCCGGCTAGTAGTGCCGCGTTGCGCGTGTTGGCCTGTGAAGTGCGCGCCGCCATCGTGTCAACAGTATCGGACAGGTCCGGCACGAACAAGTATGATTTTCCCACGACGCAAAACGTGGAACTTCAGTTGAACTCGCTCGCGACCCCAAACATTTCGCGTGCGGCGGCCGCAGCCGACGCCGCAAACTCCGCCGGGACCAAAACGTACAAGCGCCACAATCCCGCGTAACGCGCCTCCAGCGCGGTGATCTCGGAACCGCCGCCGTCTGCTTCTTGATTGAGCGGCGCCAACCCGCTCGGACGTCGCACCAGCACGGCCGCTTCCTTCATGACCGTGAGCGCGGGACAGTAGATGATCAGCTCGTGCGCTTGGCAGCCGACCGCGCGCGCCAACGCAGCCTCGGCCGCCGCCCGAACCGGTGGCGACTCGTGATACTGGGCGACCAACCGCGCGCGATCGTCCTCACCGACGGTGCGTGCCGAAATGGCATAGCCGCGTTTGTAGAGCGCGCGCCGGCGCAGGCGCTCGATCAGGTTCTGAATACCGGCATCGGGCAGCCGCCCGAGCGCCTCGATCAGCGTCCAGTCGTTGTAGGTGAGCAGCGACGCGTCGGTGATCCCGAGCGGCAGCGCCAGTTCGACCGCCTTCGACACCATCGCTCCGGCCGCCACCTTGCTGTGGTGATAGTAGACACGCTCGGTCAGGAAGTAGCGCAGGCGCAACAGCGCGACGGTTTCGGAGCGCGCGTCGGGCCGCTCCATGCCGTGCTTGGTCATGTTGATTGCGAGCTGGCCCTCGTCGACCGTGAAGTAGCGGAACACGCGATCGTCGTAGTCCTGATTGAGTCCGGCGAAGTACGCATCCCGGCGCAAGTAGTCGAGCAAGTCGGCGTCGATCGTGCTCGCCACGATCTGTTGCGCCCAGCGTGGCACGTCCGGAGTCGATTGCGCGCCGAGCAGCGCCGCAATCGTGGCCTTGATGCCGAGTTGGCTGAGCTGATCGCCGAGCGCGCCGCCGAGCATGTGGGCCAAGCGCGCGCCTTTGTCGTGGCGCGGAAATAGGCGCCGTTCATCCTCCAGCGTGTGGCCGAACGGAACGTGCGTCACGTCGTGCAGCAGCGCCGCGCAACCGATCGCAGTCTCCAACTCGTCGTCGATCGTGGCGCCGTGATCGCGCAATGAAGCGATGATCCCGTGCGCCATCGCGCACGCGCCGAGCGAATGATCGAAGCGCGTGTGCACGCAGCCCGGATACACCAGGCTCGCGGTGCCGAGCTGCTTAATCCCGCGCAGCCGCTGCACGTCCGGCAGATCCAACACGCGGGCTTCGAGCGGCCGCAGGTTGATGTCGCCGTGGATGGGGTCGCGGATGACCATTGGGCGCATCTTAGCCTCGATCGAGTGGAAAGATGAATTGCGTGGGGGGTGATTGACAATTGGTTGGACCATTGGATAAGTAGATCCCTCCATGACGACCACGCGCAGCAAGGTCACCGCCTTTCGACCACCCCAGCGGCGGCGCATTCATCAAGATGTCGCCGAGCAGTTGCGCGATGCGATCCTCGATGGCCGCTTGCGCACGGGGCAGAAGTTGCCGCCCGAGCGCGAGTTGGCGGAAGAGTTTCGTGTCAACCGCACTTCAGTGCGCGAAGCCATCAAGGTGCTCGAAGGCCTCGGCCTCGTCAGCGTGCGCCAGGGCGACGGCGCCACGGTACAGCCGTTGATCGAAGGCTCACTCGATCTGCTGGCGCCGATGATCTTCCACGGCGGGCGCGTCAACCCCGATGTAGTTACCGAAATGGCCGAAGTGCTCATGCCACTGCTGTTCGAGATGGCGCGCCTCGCCATCGAGCGCCGCCGCGCAGCGCAACTCGACGACCTCCGCCGACTGCGCGACCTCATCGCCGACGAGGCGCGACGGCGCGAAGACCGGTTCGCCTCGGCGCGCGATGTGATCGTATTGGTGTCCGACATGACCCGCAACCGCGTGTGGCAAATGCTGGGGCGCCGCCTGCGCGCCCTCCTCGCCTCCGAGCCGATGCGCGAAGCCCGCCAGCGTCTGCGCCGTGATCCCGGTCGCATCGTGCCGATCATCGATGCCTGCCTCGCCGCAATCGACGCCGGGCGGCCGCGCGAAGCCATCGCGGCGCTCCGGCGCATGATCAGTTTCGTCAACGACACGGAGCTGCGCAGCAATGGTCGCCTGCGCATCGCCGCGCGTGTGTAATTGATCGATACCAAAAGGGAGCAACCCATGAGTGACTTCGCCCTCCGCACGAGCACACAAGAGCCTGACCTCGATACGTCGATGAAGGTCATCTACCAGTGGAACTACGAGCCCGAGCTGGAGGAACTGCGCCGGCTCTACGTCAAGGGCGCCGAGGCGCAGTGGGTGGCCGAGCGCGATCTCGATTGGGAGCGGCCGATCGATCAGCAGAAATTCGCCACCACGCCGCTCGGTGCCGCGATCCCGGTCGAGCAGTGTTCGTACTGGAAATCACTGCCGGAGGAAAAGCAGTGGCAAGCCTCGCGCGCGGCCGCCGCCTTCCGGCTCAGCAATTTCTTGCACGGCGAACAGGGCGCACTGATGGTGGCCGCGCAGCTGGTCAATTGCGTGCCCCACACCGACGCCAAGTTTTACGCTGCAACCCAAACGATGGACGAAGCACGGCACGTCGAAGTGTTTGCCAAGTACATCAAGAAGCTCGACGAGGTGCGCCCGATTGCGTCGGCACTGCGCACCATCCTCGACGCCACCCTGGAGACCGACAACTGGATGAAGAAGTTGGTCGGCATGCAAATCGTGGTCGAGGGACTCGCGCTGTACAGCTTCCGCGAGATGCGCAACCTCACCGAAGAGCCGCTGCTCAAGGACTTGCTCACCTACGTGGCGCGGGACGAGGCGCGCCATCACGCCTACGGCGTGCAGTACATCGAGCGCTGCGCGCCACTGCTGAGCGAATCCGAACGCGGGGAGTTGGAAGACTTTGCCCTCGAGTGCGCCCGCAGCCTGATCGATCAGCGCAATCAACAGACGTTCCAAGCCGCGATCTTCGAGATCTGGATGGAGATCGGCATCGATCCGGTCGCGCTGATCACCTCGGTGCGCGAAGAACGCGAGCAACTCACCCAGGGGCTGGGCAGAGGCCGGCGACTCGGCCCAGTGCAGGGGTTCGTGATCCCGACGCTGCGTCGCTGCGGCCTGCTCAGCGAACGCGTTGCCGCGCGCTACCACGAATTCTTGCGCGAGAACCTGACCGGTAGCCTAGTCGGCGAGAACGTCGAAGAATTCCTCAAGCGCATCCCCGAGCTCCCCGAAGATACGGCGGCGTGGGTGCTCGGCGCGCTGCAATAGCCAGCGGACCGCCATCGGCACCGCGTTCACAAGGCACAGACTGCGTCAA
Organism: Deltaproteobacteria bacterium; assembly: GCA_016178705.1. Lineage (NCBI taxonomy): Bacteria > Pseudomonadati > Myxococcota > Myxococcia > Deltaproteobacteria bacterium. Next base: position 118,844 of record JACOST010000005.1, read on the forward strand.
AAGCGGCAGGAAGATCTCGCTTCGCGTCGAACCACCGGACCGTCGCATCGCCGCGGAACCAGGTGAGTTGGCGCTTGGCCAACCGGCAGGTCGCGGTCGTCATCGCCGCGAGGGCGGCGTCGAGAGTTGAGTCGCCGGCCACCACCGCGCCGAGTTCGCGATAGCCGATGGTCTGCAGAATCGGCAGATCGCGCCCGTATCCGCGCGCCCACAAGCTGCGGATCTCGTCGAGCAATCCGCGTTCAGCCATCGCCCTACAACGCACCACAAGACGCGTGCGCAGGTAGGCGCGGTCAAGCGAGAGGCCGACCACGGTCATCGGTACCACTTCCGCGCGAAACCCGTGCTCGGCGTGCCACGCGCTCAGCGGTCGGCCAGTGAGTTGATGCACTTCGAGCGCGCGGATCAAGCGCACGCGATCGTGCGGGTGCAGTCGCGCCGCAATCACCACATCGATCTCCGACAACCGGCGATGCAAGCTACCCGGTTCTGCGTCCTCCTCCGCCTCGAGCTGCGTCCGCAAGGCCACATCGCGCGGCGGCCCTGGCGCCAGGCCGTAGTGCAACGTCTTCACGTACAGCCCAGTGCCGCCGACCACCAGCACGCGCCGCCCACGCCGCTGAATGTCGGCGATCGCGGCGAGCGCCCGCTCGCGATAGCGCGCGCAGTCAAATGATTCGTCCGGGTCCACCACGTCGAAAACGTGATGCGCTACCCGCGCACGTTCTGCGGTAGTTGGCTTGGCGGTGCCAATGTCGAGGTAGCGATAGACCTGGCGTGAGTCGGCGTTGACGATCTCGGCGCCGAGTCGCTCCGCCAATTCAAGCGCCAGCGCGCTCTTGCCGACGCCGGTCGGGCCGACGATGGCGACGACGGGGGATTGAGGTTCACACACGCTTGAACAACCGCTCCAGCTCACCGCGCGTCAGGGTCACGTGCGTCGGGCGGCCGTGCGGGCAATTGCCAGAGTAGGGAATGGTGTCCATCGCCACCAGCAGCGCGCGGATCTGGTCGAAGCTGAGAGACTGCCCGACGCGGACGACGCTGTGACAAGCGAGCCGTGCAAGCACCGCTTCGGCGGCGTCGGTTAGGCGGCGCGAACCGCCGATCTCCACGCACTCGTCGATCACGTCGCGGACCAACGACGCCGGGTTGGCGTCGGCGAGCAGCGCGGGCACGGCGCGCACCGCGAAGCTTCCGCCACCGAACGGCTCGAGTTCGAAGCCGAGCGCGTGCAACTCATCGAGCCGGTCACTCAATAGCCCGGCTTCGCGCGGACCGAGATCGACGACTGCGGGCACGAGCAAACGTTGTTGCGGAATGCTGCCGGCGCCGTAGGCGCGCCGCAGGCGCTCGAACGCCACGCGCTCGTGCGCCGCGTGTTGATCGATCAGCACCAGCGTGTCGTCGTGCTGGCACACCAGATAGCCCTCGAACACTTGGCCGAGGATGCGCATGCCGCCGAAGAAGTCGCTGTCATCAGGCGCCGGCGGCGAGTCCGGCGCGATCGGCGGCGACGAAGGTGGTCGCAAGCGAATGATATCGAGGGGTGGGGCGGTCGCCGTACCCGCCGGCGCGCTCATCGCAGTCGCCATCGCGTGCAAGGCAATCGGCAACTGACGCGCGGTCGAGGTTGTTGATGAAGTCGGCGTCGTCAACTCCGCCGGTGGCGGTCCTTGTTGGCGCAGCCGTTCTTGGACCGCGCGCGACAACAGCTCATGGACCGCGCCGCCGCGGCGGAAGCGCACTTCGTGCTTGGCCGGGTGGACGTTTACATCCACTTCGTCGGGGGGCAGCTCCAGATGCACGACCGCGGCGGGGTAGCGACCATGCATCAGCAACGTGCTGTAGCCGGCCACCAACGCGTGACTCACCAACTTGTCGCGCACGTAGCGGCGGTTGACGAAGGTGTAAATCTGTCGCGCGGTTGGAAAACTCAGGTGCGAGCTGGTGAGCCAGCCGTGGACGCTGCCCACGGCCGTGTGCGCACTGAAGGCGAGCATCGCGCCAGCGCGCGGCCGACCGAAGACTTGCGCGATGCGCTCGGCGGGATCGCGGGTGGCCGGCAACTCGACGAGCCCGCGCGTGCCGTGGCGCGCCGTGAAGCCGACCTCGGGAAACGCCAAGGCGATGCGCGTCACCAGCTCGGTGACGTGACCCACCTCAGTGGCCGGCGCCTTCAGAAACTTGCGACGTGCGGGCGTATTGCCGAACAGGTCCGCAACCTCGACGCGAGTGCCCGGCGCGCTGCCGGCTTCGCGCACCGCGAGAACGCTCCCGCCGCGAATCTCCACACAAGTGCCGGCGAGCTCGCGCGCCCGCCGTGTCGTCAAGGTCGTGTTCGACACGGCGGCGATGCTGGCGAGTGCTTCCCCGCGAAACCCGAGCGTACGGATCTGAAACAGATCGTCGGCCGTGCTGACCTTGCTGGTGGCGTGGCGCGAGAACGCCGTCACCGCGTCGGCCGGCGACATCCCCTCGCCATCGTCGACGACCGCGATCAACGCGAGACCAGCATCTTCGATTGTCACGTCGATCTGGCGCGCGCCGGCATCGATAGCGTTCTCGACCAATTCCTTCACCACCGCTGCCGGCCGCTCGATCACTTCGCCAGCGGCGATCTTGTTCGCGACTTCGGGTGACAACACCCGAACCCGTCCAGCTTCCGCTGTGTCGGTGCGTGCGATTGCTTCCATCGCCTTAGCCGTCCCTACCCCGAGTGTCCCCGCCGCTACAACACGTACTCCGGCCGCTTGCGCGCCTCCCAGGCGTCGACTTCGGCGCGCTGCGCTTCGAACCCCTTACGTCCGGCGAGGCCATAGGTGAGTCGTTTGCTGCGCTCGACGCCGGGTTGATCGAGCGGGTTGATGCGGTGCAATCCGCCTGCAAACACGGTGGCGACCTCGAACAGGTAGAAGAGTTGTCCAAGCGTGAACGCATTGAGCTGCGGCAACGTGAGCGTCATCACCGGGCGTTGCTGTTGCACGAGCGCCAGCTCGGTCGCCCGTTGCTCCATGTTGAGCAGCGCCCCCATGCCGTTGCCGCCGAGATAGCCCACGCCCTCGAGATCACTGTAGGCGGTTGGAATACTGATTTCGCGGCCGTGATCGTCGACGCGGATCAGGATCACCACCTTGTCGGGCGGACCTTCCATCAGCAGCTGCAGCAACGAGTGTTGATCGGTGGCGCCGCGCGCCGCCACCGGCGTCTGGCCGCAGCGGATGGGCTGGCCATCGACGGTCTCCGCTTTCCCCAGACTCTCGCCCCACAGCTGCACGAACCAATCGGCGAAGCACGCCAGGCGATCGCTGTACGGCATCAGCACCACCACATTGCGGCCCCGCTTCGTTTCCGCGAGGTAGAGCAACGCGGCGAGCAAGTGTGCCGGGTTCTGCCAAAGCTCGACCGACTGCGTGCGGCTATCCATCCACGCCGCGCCGGCAAGCAACTCGTCGACGCGCACGCCCGCGACTGCGGCGGGGAACAGACCGACCGGCGTGAGCACAGAGAAGCGTCCGCCGACGCCGGCGGGCACGATCAGATCGTGAAAGCCTTCATCGTTGACGATCTGGCGCAAATGACCCGACTCGGCGTCGGTGGTGATGACGACGCGTTGCTTGTAGTCGATCGCGCCAAGTTCGCGCAGCAGGCGTTCGCGGATGACGAGAAACTGCGCCATGGTTTCCGCAGTCTCGCCGCCCTTGCTGACGACGTTGAAAACGGTGCGCCGCAGATCGAGCGAATCGATGAGGCCGCCGACGCTGACGGGATCGATGTTATCGACGACGACGACGCGCGGGCTGGGAGTGCCGACCGCTTCCACCAGGGTACGCGTGCCGAGCGCGGAGCCCCCGATACCGAGCACCACCAGCGTGTCGAGGCCGTCGCGCACTTTGGCCGCGACCGTCTTGATTGCTTGAACCGACTCACGTTGCTGGGGCAAGTCGTAGAAGGGTAATTCACTCGCCGCGCGGCGCGCCTGCAGCACGCGCGCAATCTCGGCGGCACGCGGCGCCAGCGCCTCGACCTCTTCCCGCAGCACGCCGGCGGGTAGTGCGCCCGCCTCCGGCTCGCGGTGGCCGATGGCCTCTGCCATCATGCCGTTCACGTCGAGCCGCACGCTCATCGCTTCGCGCGCCGCTCGGCGGCGATAGTCCGGCATGCGAATTTCCTAACACAAGCGGATCGAAAGGGGAACGTGGAGGCAGTGACGCTAGTTACCCGTTCTGGCTCTGCGCAATCCGTTTCACCAGGGCGGTTGTGGAGTAGCCACGCGCAAACGACAATGAACGCACCATGCCGCCGCGCGCGCGCACCACGTCGGCACCGACGATCTGGTCGGGTGTCCAGTCGCCGCCCTTCACCAGCACGTCGGGTTGCACCATCTTGATCAACGCCAGCGGGGTGTCCTGCGCAAACACGGTCACGGCGTCAACCATCTCCAGCGCCGCGAGCACTTCGGCGCGCGCCGCTTGCGCCACCAATGGACGACCGGGGGCTTTGTCGAGTCGGCGCACGGACGCGTCGCTGTTGAGGCCGACGACGAGCACATCGCCGAGCCGTTTGGCCGCGCGCAAGTAGCGGACGTGACCCGGATGGATCAGATCGAAGCATCCGTTGGTAAAGACCACGCGCTGTCCCGCGCGTCGCCAGGCCATCACGCGGCGCTTGAGCGCGGGCCAAGTGAGAAGCTTGCGCGCCATGAGGGTCGACGGGTTGCTCACAGGAACAGCGCCATGCCAAGCTGCATCGCCAGCCCGGCATCGCCAGCGATCTTCACCTGCCCCTGCATGAATGCAAGCTGCGGGTTGATTTCGCCGCTCTGCATCTGGCGCATGACGGCGGCATCGAGGGTCACCGTCGTTTGCGGCTCGGCCAAAAATGGCCCGCTGCCGAAACGAGTGACGAGCGCCCATTCGCCGCCGTCGGGCAGGCTGGTGATGACGAAGCGGACCGATCCCTTGATCGTCTTGAGGCGATCGATGCGAGTCTTGCCGAAGGCGCGCCCGCTGTTGCTGCCACCGAGGAAGCCGGGGGTCGTCGCCCCTGCAGCAAAGCGCTGCCAGTCGGCCAGCGACTGGACCACGTGCATGACCGGCGGCTCAATGGGCGCGGTATCGACCGCCATCGCACCGTCGGCGATGTTGAGGTACCAGGTGCCGCCGCCGGGGCCGTCGATCTCCCACGCGATGCTGCCGCGCGCTGCGCGGAGGTCGGCGACCTCGCGCTGCAGCGCCTCAAGCCGGGTAGCCGCGTCGCCAACGATTTGCGCGAAGCGGGGCGCCACCTGGTTGCGCAGATACAATTCGATCGCGATCGATTCAGCGTCGGGCATAGCGTTGCGCCACCGAGATCACTGTGCTAGCTGTCTTCGCCTCTCGCGTAAAGGAGTTTCCATGGCACGGACATGTGAAGTGTGCGGTAAGCATCCCTCAACCGGAAATCGGGTCAGCCACGCGAATAACAAGTCGAAGCGCCTGTGGCGTCCCAATTTGCAGCGCGTGCGCGCGAATCTGAAGGGCACAGTTCGTCATATTCTTGCGTGCACCCGTTGCATCCGCTCGGGCAAGGTCCTCAAGGCCGCCTAGCCGCGCGCGGATTCACCACCCACCATCGCACCCATAATCGCCACCGCCTCGATCTCGATCTTCGCGCCGCGCGGGAGGGCCGCAACCCCCACGGTCGCCCGAGCGGGAAACGGCGCCGCAAAGCGCGACGCGTAGCGCTCGTTGACGCGCGTGAAGTCGGCGAGGTCCGTCAGATAGATCGTCGTCCGCACCACGTCGGCAAGAGAACCGCCGGCCGCGCTGAGCACGGCATCTAAGTTCGCCAACGCGCGTTCGGTCTCGGCGTCGACACCGCCGCTGACGAGCTGCCCGGTGGACGGATCGAGCCCGATCTGGCCCGAGCAGAACAACCAGTCACCGACGCGCACCGCTTGCGAGTACGGACCGATGGCTTGCGGGGCTTCCGCCGTTTGCACCGCTGTCTTCATCCGTCCAGCCTCCTGCTCCTATCCTCGCGCACGCGCCACGCGGGTCACGCCGCGCACTTTTCCGAGGGCACGGATGACGCGATTGAGTTGCGTGGCATCGCCGACCATCACTTCGAAAGTGTTGATGGCGTGCTTGTCGGGCACGCTCTTCACTTGCGCCCGGCTGATGTTGACGCCCGCACCGCTGATGGCCTTGCTCATCGCGGCCAGCAACCCGGGCTCGTCGACGCACGTGACCTCGACCGTAACCGGGCGCAACGCCACCTGCGCCGCATCGTCCCACACCACTTCAACCCGCCGCTGCGGATCGCTCTCGAGCACGCGCGGGCAATCGATCGAGTGCACCGTGACCCCACGGCCACGGGTGATGAATCCGAGGATGCGTTCCCCCGGCAACGGATCGCAGCACTTGCCGAAGCGCACCAACATGTCTTCGACGCCGCTGACGCGCACACCACCGGGCGTCTGCCGCCGAACCATGCGGAAGAGCCGGCGCAGCGTCCCTTCCTCCTGGGTCGGCTGGCCCTGGTCGAGCACATCGGCCGGCAGCAGGTGCGCCAGCACCTGATGCGAGGTGAGCTTGCCGTAGCCCACTGCCGCCAGCAGCGTCTCTTCATCGCGCACCGACAACGCCTTCGTCGCCGCGGCGAGTTGGCCGTCCTTGCGCAGCTTGCCCAGGTCGATGTGGTAGCGCCCCAAGTCGCGCTCGAGGATCTCGCGGCCGATGGCAATGCTGCGCGACCGTTGCTGGTACTTGATCCAACTACGGATGCGCGCTTTGGCGCGGCTGGTCTTGACGAAGTTGAGCCAATCCTGACTCGGCGTCTGCGTCGCGGTGCTGACGATCTCGACCGTGTCGCCATTGCGCAAGCGGTACCGCAACGGCACCAAGCGACTGTTGACGCGGGCGCCGGCGCAATGATGGCCGACCTCCGAGTGAATGCGATAGGCGAAGTCGATCACCGAGGCACCCTCGGGAAAATTCAGCAGGTCGCCACGCGGCGTGAACACGAAGACTTCGTCGCTGAACAGATCGTCTTTCACCGAGCGCAGGAAGTCCTGTGGATCGGGCAGGTTCTGCTGCCATTCGAGCAACTGGCGCAACCACGCAAAACGCTGCGCTTCTTCTGAAGGCGTGCCGGGGCCTTTGTATTTCCAATGGGCAGCGATCCCCGCCTCCGCGACCCTGTGCATCTCGTGGGTACGGATCTGCACCTCCATGCGTTCGCCGTACGGGCCGATCACCGTGGTGTGGAGCGACTGGTAGCCGTTCGCTTTAGGCAGGCCGATGTAGTCCTTGAAGCGGCCTGGCACCGGCTTCCAACTCGCGTGGGCCACACCGAGAGCTTCGTAACACTCGCGCACGGTGTCGACGATGATGCGGAACGCGACCAGATCGTAGATTTGATCGTAGAGGAGATTCTGACTCTGCATCTTTTGGTAGATCGAATAGAAGTGCTTGGGGCGACCGGAGATGTCGGCGGCGATGCCGGAATCGTCGAGGCGCTTGCGCAACACGTCGATGACTTCCTTGATGTAACGCTCGCGCGCCGCCTTCTTCTTCGCGACGTTGCGCTTGAGCTGGTAGTACACTTCCGGGCGCAGATAGCGCAGCGCGTTGTCTTCCAACTCGCTCTTGACCCAATAGATCCCGAGCCGGTGCGCCAGCGGCGCGTAGATGTCGAGGGTCTCCTGCGCGATGTCGTGCTGACGGTCAGGCGGCAGATGTTCGAGCGTGCGCAGGTTGTGCGTGCGGTCGGCGAGCTTGATGAGGATGACGCGGATGTCGCGCGCCATCGCCAGGATCATCTTGCGGAAATTCTCCGCCTGCTTTTCCTCGCGGCTACTGAAGCTGATCTGGCTAATCTTGGTGACGCCGTCGACCAGCGCGGCGATCTCGGCACCGAAGGTCTCGTCGATTTCCCCGAGAGTGGTGAGCGTGTCTTCGACCGTGTCGTGCAGCAACGCGGTGGCGATGCTCGGCACGTCGAGGCGCAGGTCGGCGATGATGCTGGCGACCGCAACGGGATGACTCAAGTACGGCTCGCCGGACTCGCGCTTCTGTCCCTTGTGCACCCGCGCGGAGAAATCGTACGCACGACGGATGAGGTCAACGTCGGCCGCGCTGTTGAAACTGCGAACCTTCTCGACCAAGTCGTTGAGCTTCATTTCGCGGCGCTCGCGGCCGGCCCGATCACCGCGCCGAAGCGCGTGCGCGCCGCGGCTAGGATCATCTCGGCGACGGTTTCGGGGCGCTCGTGATCGGTCTCGAGGATGAGATCGTAGATCGAGGTGTCGCCGAGGTCGAAGCCGTAGATGGCTTTGTAGCGGCCGGCGTCGGACTGATTGCGGATCCGGTTATCATGCAAAATCTGGCGCCAATCGCCGTGCTCGCGCTCGGCGACGCGGCGGGCACGGGTTTCGTCGCCGGCAGTGAGCCAGATCGTAAGGGCGTTGCGCACTCCTTCTTGTCGCGCAATGAAAGCGGCGAGCCGCCCTTCGAGTACGACGTTGCCTTGCCGCGCGTACGCCGCCATGCGCTCGTCGAGCGCGCGATCGATGGAGTGATCCTGCTCCGAGAGCCGGTTGAACTCGGCGAGCGAGAGGTGGCGACGGTCGGCCTCGGCGCGGTACAGATCGCCGGCATAGATGTGCGGCAATCCAAGGCGCTGAGCCAACAGCCGCGCCACTGTCGTCTTGCCACTCCCCGGCGTCCCGGAGATCGTAATCAACATGGCGGCATTCTACCGAGCCAGCGGGTGAGCGCAACGGAAGAAGCGACACGACGGCGCCCGGGTCACTTGGCGCTCCTCCCGCGCTGTGTCATGACAGAAGCGAAAGAGAGACCACTCGATGAGCGCTGTCGCCGATACTCGCTACCGCATCTGCCCGTTGTGTGAAGCAACCTGTGGCCTCGCGATCACCGTCAAGGGGCGGGAAGTAGTCGCCATTCGCGGCGATCGCGACGATGTGTTCAGCCACGGGTTCGTGTGTCCGAAGGGCGCCGCGCTAGCGCAACTGGACCGCGATCCCGATCGTGTGCGCGAACCGTTGGTGCGCCGCGACGGCCGCTTGGTCACTGCATCGTGGGACGACGCGTTCGCGGAAATCGAGCGACGACTGCTCCCGATCATTCAAACCCACGGCCCCGACGCGGTCGCCGTGTATCTTGGCAACCCCAATGTCCACAATCTCAGTTTGTCGATCTACGGCCAGGCGCTCCTACGCACGCTTCGCACCAAGAACCTCTATAGCGCCAGCACCGTCGATCAAATTCCCAAGCAGTTGGCCAGCGGACTGATGTTCGGCACGTTCCTCAGCGTGGCCGTGCCCGACATCGATCGTTGCGACTTCTTGCTCGTGCTCGGCGCCAATCCGTTCGATTCAAACGGAAGTCTGTGGACCGTACCCGACTTCGCGGGGCGATTGCGCGCGCTACAGGCACGCGGCGGACGCTGCGTGGTGGTCGATCCGCGCCGCACGCGCACTGCGGAGGCAGCAGATCAGCATCTCTTCATTCGGCCCGGCACCGACGCCCACCTGCTGATGGGCATTGTCCACACCTTGTTCGCCGAGCAACTGGTCGCGCTTGGCCGCCTTGCCGAGCACGTGAGCGGAATCGCCGAGGTCGAAGCTGCCGCGCGACCATTCACTCCCGATGCGGTTGAGCGCGTCTGCGGCATTGGCGCCGTTGTCATCCGCCAGCTCGCCCGCGATCTCGCGGCCGCACCGCATGCGGCGGTCTATGGACGCATTGGCACCTGCACGCAGGAGTTCGGCACGCTCGCCAGTTGGCTGGTCGATATCTGCAACGCGCTGACCGGCAACCTCGATCGGGCTGGCGGCGCGATGTTTCCGCAGGCGCCGGGCTTCGCTGCCAACACACACGGCACACCGAGTATCGGGCGCGGTGTGCGCATCGGCCGCCGCCACAGCCGCGTCCGCCATGCGCCCGAGGTGATGGGTGAGCTGCCGGTGGCCTGTTTGGCGGAGGAGATCGAAACACCGGGCGACGGCCAGATTCGCGCGCTCATCACTATCGCCGGCAATCCCGCGTTGAGCACGCCCAACGGTGCCCGCCTCACGCGCGCACTCGCGACGCTGGAGTGCATGGTGAGCCTCGACATATACGTCAACGAGACCAGTCGCCACGCGCACGTGATCTTGCCGGGGCGCTCGCCACTCGAGGAGAGTCACTACGACATCGCGTTTACTCAGCTCGCCTACCGCAACGCCGTGCGCTACTCGCCGCCGGTGTTCGCCGCGCGCGCCGATCAACCGCCGGAGTGGGAGACGCTGCTGCGCCTCACGGGCATCGTCGCCGGCCAAGGCGCGCAGGCGAACATCGACGGGCTCGATGACTTCGTTGCGACCACGCAGATCCAAACTGCGGTCGGCAATCCACATTCACCAATCGCTGGCCGCAGCGTGGATGAGATTCTCACGGCCCTGGCACCGCGACGCGGGCCGGAGCGACTCGTCGACTTAGCGCTCCGGACGGGGCCGTACGGCGACGGCTTCGGTGCGACACCGGATGGTCTTACGCTCGCCAAGGTGGAAGCGCATCCGCACGGCATCGATCTTGGTCCGCTGCAGCCGCGCGTTCCCGAATCATTGCGCACGCCATCGGGCAAGATCGAGCTGGCACCGCCGGCGATTCTCGCGGACGTGCCGCGCCTCGCGGCGCTGCTCGTCGACCCGGTACCCACCAACGGATTCGTGTTAATCGGCCGTCGCCATCTCCGTTCGAACAACTCGTGGATGCACAACCTGCCGCTGCTCGCCGGTGGCCGGCCGCGCTGTACGTTGCACGTGCATCCCGACGACGCGCGGCGACTTGGTCTGCGTGAAGGCGGTCGCGCGCGGGTCGCTTCACGCGCGGGGGCCGTGGAGGTCGCCATCGAAATCACCGACGCGATCATGCCCGGCGTGGTCAGTCTGCCGCACGGCTGGGGTCACGATCAGCCCGACTCGCGGCTATCGGTCGCCGCCCAGCAACCCGGCGTGAACAGCAACGTGCTCGCGGATGAGTTCGCCCTCGATCCACTGTCGGGAAATGCCGTGCTCAACGGCATTCCGGTGCAGATCGCAGCCGGCAACTAGGAAGCAGGTTTACACAACACCACGGCGGTCGCGGCAATGGCTTCGCCGCGCCCGACCGCGTCGAGGCCTTCGTTGGTCTTCGCCTTGACGCTCACCTGATCGACTTCAACCAGTAGCAACTCGGCAAGGCGCTGGCGCATCGCGTCGATGTGTGGGGCGAGTTTGGGGCGCTCCGCATGCAGAGTGACGTCGAGATTGCCGAGTACGTAGCCAAAGCCATGGACCCGCCGCACGACCTCGCGCAGCAACTCCGTGCTGTCGATGTCTTTGAAGCGTGGGTCGCTGTCCGGAAACAGTCGACCGATGTCGCCATCGGCGATGGCTCCCAGCAATGCGTCGGCAACCGCGTGCAGCATCGCGTCGCCGTCGGAGTGGCCGAGCAAGCCGGCGTCGTGTGGAATCGTCACTCCGCCGAGTCGCAGCGGGCGGCCCGGCACCAAGCGATGGATGTCATAGCCGTGCCCAATTCGCATGCGCTCCTCCTGTGCGAGCGGCTTGACGCTTCGCCGACTTTCTGGAACTCACAAGTCATGCGTCGCGCCAAAATCATCGCCGCCTTGTCGGCCGTATTGTTGTTGGTCATCCTCGCGTTCCAGAATCCGCTGCCGGTGGAGTTCAAGTTCCTGTGGATGGCAGTCCAGGTACCGAAAATCATGCTGATGGTGATCTCGGCCGTGGTAGGCGCCGTGGCGACGTTGATCGTTCAATACGCGCTCCGGTCCAGCCAATACGCGTCCCGCGCTAGTCGATCATCGGCGCCGAATCAGACACCGCCCACCTCAGCCTCGAGCGTGTAAGTCGCTTCAGTCAGAAGGGCGCCACCGCCGAGGTGCCATCGTTTCCGAGCACGATCACGCGCACGGAGGCGCCGCGCGCGATCGTCTGTTGCTCCGGCGGCGCGATCAACAAACCCTCGCCGGCCGACAGCGAGCGCAGCACCCCGGAGCTTTGCGAGCCGGTCGGCTGCACCTCGTACGTGGGGCCGATGCGGGTGACGACGCAGCGAACGAATTCGGTGAGCCCCGCCGCAGTGGTGACCTCGCTCGCGAGTGTCGCCTCAATGTGGGGCAGATGAATGCGCTCCATGCCCATCATCGTACGCAGGGCCGGCACGACGTAGAGGTAGCAGCAGACCAGCGTCGAGACCGGGTTGCCCGGCAATCCAAACGCCGGCGTGCCCTGGCGAAGGCCGAAGGTGAGTGGCTTGCCTGGCTTCTGCGCCACCTTCCAGAAACGCTCCTCATAGCCAAGCTCGCTGAGCGTCTGGCGTACGAAGTCGAAGCTGCCGACCGACACGCCGCCGGTCGAGAGCATCATGTCGGCGGTGAACGCATCAGCGAACGCCGCGCGAATGCACTCCTGTTGGTCGCGCACGATGCCGAGCCGGATCGCCTCGGCGCCGGCATCTTCCACGGCCGCCGCCAGAGTGTAGGCGTTGCTGTTCACGATCTGACCGGGACCCAACGGTTCTCCGGGCTCGACTAACTCATTGCCGGTGGTCAAGATCGCCACCCGCGGACGACGGCTGACCGGCACGACCGTGAGCCCAAGCGACGCCAGCAAGCCGATGTCGGCTGGACGCAAGACGCGGCCGACATCCAGCACGGTTTCGCCCGCGCGCATGTCCTCGCCCGGCTCGCGCACCGCCGTGCCGGGTGTGACGCGCGCCTGCACGACGACGTCGCCACCGGACTCTTCGGTGTCTTCGACGCGCACCACCGCATCGGCACCGGTCGGCAAGGGTGAACCGGTCATGATCTTCGTGGCGGTGCCGGGGGCGACCGCGCGCGTGGGCATCGAACCCGCACCGACGACTTCGAGCACTCGCAGTCGTACCGGCGCCTCAGGCGCAGCCGTTGCGACATCGCTGGCGCGCACAGCGTAGCCGTCCATCGCGGAGTTGCGAAACGGCGGCACGTCACGGCCGGCTCGCACCGCCTCGGCAAGCACACGCCCGCGGGCGTTCGCCAGCCCGACACGCTCGCTCCCGAGGCGCGGGATGTCGCGCAACACGGCTGCGAGCGCATCGTGCACGCTAATCATGGTTGCCATCTTCACCGTCATGTGGAAGTCGGCGTTGACGCTACGCAGGCACGGCAATCTTGTCAACGCGGCGCGTTACAGTCATAAGAGGGACCGGAACACGATGGCCATCGCGCAAAGAAGACGTCCGCGGCGCAAGCCGAATACCGTGGTCACGGGTCCCGCTCCGGCGTGGGAGACAGTCCTCGGCAGCATCGGCGATGCGGTCGTGATCGTTGACGGGGCCGGCCACATCGCGCTTTTCAATCCCGCCGCTGAGCAGCTGGTCGGCCGCTCGCAGCGCCAGGTGCTCGGCCATTTGTGTACGGACGTGTTCGCCGCAACACCGGCGATTGCCGAGATGGTCGCGCGCACCTTTGCCACAGGCCAGACCCAAGCCCGTAGCGAAGAGTTGCGGCCGCCGCGCGGGCGTGCGCTACCAGTGCGCCTGCAGACTTCTGCGATCTGGGATGCTGGTGGTGGCATTGGCGGCACCGTGCTCACCATTCACGACCTCAGCTACCAGCGTACACTAGAAGAAGATGCGCGCCGCATCGAACACATGGCGCATCTCGGCACGTTGGTCGCCGGCCTCGCCCACGAAGTTAAGAATCCGCTCGGGGGCATCAAAGGCGCCGCCCAGTTGCTGGCACTCAAGCTTGCCGACCGGCCCGAGCTCGGCGATTACACCGGCGTGATCGTGCGGGAGACCAACCGGCTCAGCAAGCTGGTCGACGAACTGCTGCTGCTTGGGGCGCAACGGCCGCCAGAACTGGTGCAGCTCAACATCCATCGGGTGATCCAGGATGTGCTCGCACTCGTGCAGCCGGAGATCGACGCCGCGGGGATGGCACTACGGCTGGAATTCGATCCAAGTTTACCCGACGTCCGTGGAGATGCGGCGCAGCTCACCCAGGTCTTGCTCAACCTGATCAAGAACGCCGTCGAAGCGATGCGCAGCACGCAGCGTGCAAGTGGCCATACACTCACCGTGGTCACGCGCATGGAGACCGACTTTCACCTGCTACGCCAACAGGACGTGAGCGGCAAATTTTTGCGCGTCGAAATTGCCGACACCGGCCCTGGATTGGCGGTAGGCGCGAGCGAACGGTTGTTCGAGCCCTTCTACAGTACCAAACCACGCGGCACCGGCCTGGGGCTGGCGATCTGCCAGCGCCTCGTCGCCGCGCACGGCGGCTCACTCCGGCTGGAGAATCAAAGGCACGGTGGCGCGTCCGCCAGTCTCAACTTGCCGCTGGCGCGCTAGCCGGTTACGCACGTCCGATGAACACGCCGAGTACCACCACGATCCTGGTTGCAGACGACGAAGAATCGATCCGCTTCGTTCTCAAGGAGGCGCTGAGCGCCGACGGCCATGAGGTCGTGTGCGTTGCCGAAGGTCGGGCCGCACTGCAGAAAATCACGGCCGGCCCGGTCGACGTGGCGTTGGTAGACATCAAGATGCCCGATCTCGATGGACTGGAATTGCTGACGCAAGCTCGCACCAGCACGGTGGCCATCCCGATTATTATCATGACCGCGCAGAATACGATGGCGAACGCGATCGAAGCCATGAAGCGCGGGGCTTTCGACTACGTCACCAAGCCGTTTGACATCGAGGAAGTACGCGCATTGGTTCACCGCGCGCTCGAAATGCGTCGCATGTCGAGCGATCTGGCGCGCCTCGGCAATGAGATGCGGCGACGCTTCGAGCTCGGCGTCGAGATCATCGGCAAGACCCCCGCCATGCTCGACATCTACAAGACCATTGGTCGGGTCGCCCCGACCGATGCCACGGTGTTGGTGCAAGGCGAGAGCGGGACTGGCAAGGAACTCATCGCCAAGGCGGTACACTACCACTCGCCGCGCTGGAGCGGTCCATTCATTGCCCTCAATTGTTCGGCGATTCCGCGCGAGCTGCTCGAGAGCGAATTGTTCGGGTATGAACGCGGCGCCTTCACCGGCGCGATCGAGCAACGGCCCGGAAAGTTCGAGATCGCTAGCGGTGGCACGCTGTTTCTCGATGAAGTGGGCGACATGCCTCTAGAGTTGCAGGCGAAGCTCCTGCGTGTTCTGCAGGAAAAAGAGCTGACGCGTGTTGGCGGACGCGAAGTGGTCAAAGTCGATTGCCGCATCATCTCAGCCACCAATCAAGACCTGGAGCGGGCTATCGCCCAAGGGCGTTTCCGCGAAGATCTTTATTTTCGCCTCAAAGTAGTACCGATCATCGTGCCGCCATTGCGCGAGCGGCGTGACGATATTCCGGAGCTGATCGCGTTCTTCGTCGAGAAGGTCAATCGCGAACTGGGCACCAGCGTCGCCGGCGTCTCGCCGGAAGCCCGCGCCATCCTGTCGCAACATAACTGGCCAGGCAACGTGCGCGAGCTAGAGAACACGTTAGTGCGCGCGGCCGTCTTGGCACCCGGTCCCACATTGATGCCGCGCGATCTCGCCCTTGCTGCCGGCACTGAACCCGCGCTGCCTCACGATCATCTCTCTCTCGAAGAAGTGGTGCGGCTCAAGCTCACGGAGTACTTTCGCCAGACCCGCACGGTGGAGCTGACCGACTTGTACCCGCTGATCCTTGGGCGGGTCGAAAAGCCGTTGATCGAATTAGTACTCGAACGAGCCAGCGGCAACCAGCTCAAAGCCGCCGCGATGCTTGGCATCAACCGCAACACGCTCCGCAAGAAGATCACCGATCTGAAGATCGATCTGAAGCGCCGCGGGTCAACGGACTAGCGGCCCATCGGATGCTCACTTCCGTCTCACTGAGGCACACGACGAGACACACAAGGCGACGGTCACTAGCCGGTGCACGCAGGCGATTGCCCGTTGTGCGTCCGCACGCTTCGTCTCGCTGACAAATTTTGCCTTTACCCGATGCAGCAGTGCCAGTCGGCGCATCATGTGCCATGTCTGAAGATGTGCATCATGACGGCACAGTCCTTGCGGAGCCGTAGGCTTGAATGGTGGAGTGTATGAAGAAAGATCTGCGCACATCGCACGGAAGACGGTATTGGCTTCACTGCAGCGTACGGATTCGTACGTCGATGTGCGCGGCCATGAACGGCGCACTCCACGAACTGGCCCATCTGCATCTCACGACGACCACGGCCTGCACGGAGCGCTGAGAGACTGCTGTGATAGCTGCTGTGGTAGAATACTCGCGCCCGTGCGGTGCGGCGTGCGAGGCGCATCGACCGCGTTGTAGTGGCAGCGTCAATTGCTTGGGACTCCCGAGCGATTGGAATCGGAGCGCGCAGTGAGCAGTCTCGGACGGCGCGCGCTGAGTTGCCGCATTCGAGGTCGATGGTCGACCCTCGCGGTGCCGCTGTTCGTGCTCCTGGGTGCGCGGCAGCTCGCAGCGACCGTTGTTGACGACTTTACCAGCGCCGTTACTACCCTGAAGCCCCCGGGCATCGTGCGCACGACGGTGGGCACGACCACAGTCACTGACTCCGGGCTTGCCGGTGTAGTCGGCGGCGTTCGGAAATTCACCGTCTCGGCAACGATGATCGCCACAATGGCCGATTCAGTTACGGCCGGCGTGTTCCCGAGCAGCGGACTGTTGGAGTACGCGTCGACCGTCGAAGCCGACGGGCGGATCGAACTGCTGTACGACGCGGGCGGGAGCGGCCTCGGACTCAATTTCGCGGCAACCACGGGCATCCGGGTGTCAGTCCTGTACGCCGATGCATCTTCGGTTCCGTGCCCTATCACGATCACGCTTGTTGACAGCACCGCCCACGCAGGTTCGGCGACGCGGACGATGACCGTTAGTGGGGCCCAAACCATCGACATTCCGTTCACGAGCCTGTCACCGACAATCAACCTGGCGAACATTTTCAGCATCAAAGTCGCCGTCGATTCCAACAAGGCTGGCGATCTTCGCCTCGGCGTCATTCAGACCTATCCGACGCCGACTCCAACACCGACCCGGACACTCACCCCCACGCCGATCGGGCCAGCGGGGCCGACGCCAACTCAAACGTGCACTCGAACACCAACCAACACCCCGACCGCGACGCCTACCCACACCCCGACACTAACCGCAACCTCCACTCCGACCGTCACACCGACTAGGACCCCAACCACAACTCCGACGTTTACGCCGACCAGAACACCGACCGCGACCCCGACCTGCACACCGACGCGAACACCAACCGCGACGCCTACCCACACGCCAACCGACACACCCACCGCAACACCAACGCAAACGTCAACTGCAACCCCATCGCGCACGCCAACGAACACGCCGACACAGACACCAACTTCAACCCCAACCCGTACACCAACGAGCACGCCCACCATAACGCAGACGGCCACACCAACCGCGACCCCGACGAACACACCAACCGCAACACCGACGGCCACCCCGACTCAGACACCGACGAGTACGGCGACGGCAACGCCCACGGCGACGCCAACCAACACGCCTACTCGCACTCCGACTTCGACACCGACGGCGACGCCGACCGCGACCCCAACTGATACGCCGACATCAACACCGACGAGCACACCCACATCAACACCGACCGATACGCCAACCACGACGCCGACGAACACCCCGACAGCTACCCCGACGTCCTCACCAAGCGCGACACCAACTGACACCCCGACCGCGACACCAACCAGCACGCCGACCTCAACGCCGACGAGCACGCCGACCGCGACGCCAACCAGCACGCCGACGGCGACACCAACAGCATCCCCGACGAACACGCCGACCGCGACGCCGACTGACACGCCGACGGCCACACCGACCGATACGCCAACGGCAACGCCCACCAGCACGTCCACTTCAACGCCGACGGCGACCCCAACTGACACCCCGACCGCAACACCAACCAGCACGCCGACCTCAACGCCGACGAGCACACCGACCGACACGCCGACTGATACACCCACGGCGACGCCGACGAACACGCCGACGAACACGCCGACCAACACGTCGACAGCAACGCCGACCGATACCCCGACGACGACGCCGACGAGCACACCGA